>JBOFPL010000062.1:0-27902 GCA_051659885.1 Cellulosilyticaceae bacterium | reverse complement strand
TTCTACTACACCCTTTTTACTCACTGATCTCACCCACCTGTCCTATAGCTTCAAATACACGCTGTACAATAAGAGCCTTATGATCCTGTATCAAAGTTGCAATAGATAAATCTATTCTAATATTCTCTTCTGGCACTTCTAATATCATGCCACCTATTATAGGTACTTGAGAAGCTTCTATTTGTAAATACTTTTTATCTATTCCTCTTTGAGTCACCCTATCTACTACCAAGTCTCTATAATTTTCTATATCCTCAGTAGTTATATAAATAATAGTCTGTTCTTGTACTTGCCCAAGTGCTTGAATTGTATCAATTACATTGAGTAAATAAACTTCATACTCTTTACTTTTTACAAATTCTACTACTCTATTTTGTAACTTTTCCATACACTTGCCCACACATTGTTCTTTTGCTAACATCATTTGTTTCTTAGTGTGCATCTTAGCCTTACTTGTCATCTCTGTCTTTTTGATGTTTGCTCTTTTAATTGCTTTATCTACTATGAGTCTAGCTTCTTTATCGACTGCTTCATTGTGTACTCTTTGTTTTTCTTGATATTCCTCTTCTATTAAAGCTAATTTTCCGCCTATTTCATTCTTAATATCTTGCTGTAATAACTTTGAAAAAAGGGATAGCTTTTGTTCTATTGTGACCATATTTTTTCACCTCATATACGAATGCCTACGGATTCCCTGATATAGTTAGTAATAACATCACTGCCTCGCGATGTGCCATGTCTATCTGGAATTTCTATAATAAGTGGCCTAGCTCTTCTTAACTTCAAGTCCATTATTTCTTCTGTTGCTAGGTCTACAATTTTTTCTGTTAGAATAATAATTCCTATTTCTTCATCTGCCATAGCTTCTTGAATAGCAGACAACACCTGTTCTTTTTCATGTGCAATTATTCCATTCATACCAGCGAGTCTCATTCCAACCCATGTATCCCTATTATCACTAATAACAAATGATTTCATAGCTTTACTCTTTTCTGCGTCTATTTTTATACGAATAAAATTAAGATAGAAATGATCATACCATAGATTGCAATACCTTCTGCCATACCTACGAAGATCAATGTTTTACCTAAAATAGATGGATCTTCTGATACTGCACCAATTGCTGATGAACCTACAGAGCCTACTGCTCTACCTGTACCCATTGTTGCAAGTCCTGTACTAAGTGCTGCTGCTAAATATTTAAATCCTTCACCTAACGAAATACCTGTTGTAGCTGCCACTTCTGCTGTTCCTTGTGCAAATACTGGACTTCCCATAATCATAAATACAAACATTCCTGCTACTGTTACACCAAAGATTGATAAAGAACTAACCATTGCTTTTTTGACATTTCCTCTTTTACTTGTTTTTAATGCACGTACTCCGTAAACCATTGTTGATACTGCTATAATTGCTGCTAAAATAACCATTAATTCCATAATCTTAATCTCCCTTTCAAAATGTTAGTATTATTTATTTTGTATGCTTATAGGATTGTATTCTACTCCATCACCTTTAAAGTACTTGCTAAACATTTCATAGTACTGAAGTCTCAGCCCTTGAATGAATACGACAAGCCCTTCTAGTGTTAGAATAAGGATATTTCCTAATATAAGTATAATGATTTTAAGTATAATATTATCTGTCATATCTGACATAACAAGGAATGCCATAAACAACCCTGCATGGTTTAATGCAAATGCTCCTACCCTAATAAAAGATATCGCATTACTAAGTGCACCTAAGATAGTCTCCACTCCCTCAAATCCACTCTCTACAAAGTAAGATGTAGCGTCTCCATGAATAAGGGTTTTATTTTTTAATACCATATTTGTAAGTGGTTCTTTAAATACCATCACGATTAATGCAATAACCATCACGATTACTGGAACAAATACAGGCACTGGAATAACACCTACCAAAGTAACTCCCGTAAAAATAAGTCCCATAAAGAAAATGTATCCTACGAGCCCATTCTTACCAAAGATTCCTTCTTCGATATCTTTTCTTCTTAAAGCATTAGTGATCCCAAAGATAAAGGAAATAGTTAGTACCACAACTCCAAACACTACCCCAGAGATAAGAATAACTGGAATATTACGGGTTGATAACGGACTACCAATTAAACTCGGTAACCACGGCAATTCATGTTGCTCTAAACCAAATAAACTACCATATACAAATCCAAATAGTATCGAGAACGATCCTAATCGAGTGAGTACGCCTCCTACTACTGCATTTTTCTTATACATAAAGACACCTGCTAGGAAGTATACTAACCCCTGACCAATATCTCCAAACATGATTCCAAACATCAGACAAAATGTAATTGCTAAAAATGGTGTTGGATCTATCTCATGATAAGACGGTAGCCCATAGAGTCTTACAACTGTTTCGAACGGCCTTACTAACCAATTATTTTTAAGTTTAGTAGGTGGTATGACCTGTTTGCCTAGTTCATCTGCATCTTTTATAATGATGACAAATTTATCCGTTACATTACCGATTTCTTCTTCAACTCTCTCTTTGTCTTTTTTCGTAATCCAAGCATTTAAGACAAACAAATTATTGCCATGAATGATTTGTTCTTTCATTTCTAAGATTTTTTGTTCTAATTTAATACGTGTATAAATTTTATTGAGTAACTCTAACTTTTGCTCTTTGTCTTTTAGAATGATACACATGAGTTCTTCAATATCTTGCTTAAGTGTTTCAATTTTACTATCTACTGAACGTACCATATCATTAACATCTTGCGAAATACCTTCTGGTATTTTAATCTGTACCCAGTTAAGAGATTTAAGTAGTTTGTCAGTTTCTTCTCTAAACTGTCTAGGATACAGTACTAAATAAATATCTTCTCTTGAATCCTGCATTTCACCGATCTGCAAAACTATCGCACTAATATTTTCATAGTTTTTCTTAATTTGAACTTTATTTTCATGAGATAGTAGTCCGATTTCATAATCAAAGTAATTCATTTCTTTTAGAGGTAAAAAAGATAAATTTTTCTTTTTTATATTAGAAGCTATATATCTGAATCCCTCTAACTGCTTAATTTGATGTTTCCTGTGATTGATTTCTAAAACACTTTCTCCTATTTCATCTTTCAAATCATCCAAACTTTTCTTAGCTTCTTGAATTGTATATGCTCTATCATATTTTTGAGTTGTAATTAATTCTCTCATCCCTAATCCATTACTTACCTCATAAAGCATATTTTCCATTTCGCTATAATTAGCTTCTAGTTCTTGATAATTTTCTTCTAAGACAAGTGTATTATGAGGTATCATCGCTTCGTATTCATGCACAATATAGTTATTGTCATATACATCGCCCTGATGATCCAGGTTCAGGTGTACATTATCACATAGCACTAGCTGTTCTAATATCGCATGCTCTTCTTCCAGTGATCCCACTAGATTAAGCAATACCATTTTCTCAATAGCCATCTACCGCTCCTCCACTCATTATTTTGTATAAATCAAATATTTTTTGATTTGCTCTTTTGGAAGTTCATATCTGATTCCCTCCGTCACAGCAATTAACTCTTTAATCTCTATTTCCATTCCATAAATATATGCTAAAGGCATTGCTATGTTAGGTTGGTCTTTTACTTTTCTAATTAGGCCATATATTATTTTATCAATGACCTTTTCTAAGAAAGTGTCATCAGCTTCTTTAAATACTGGATATCCTAAGTAAGATTCAGATAGTTTTTTAAACTCATCTAGATTTTTAGCATAGACTAGCTGTTTAAGTCTTATAAATGATAATCTATTGCCTCCTGGCAAACTGTAAATGAGTATTTCTTCTCTAGAAATATCAAAATACTTGGTTGCCCGATAAATCCATTGAACATTCAAACAATCTATTTCAGTTCCAATTAATGTCTCTACTATTCGTCTATCTTCCTCATCTAAACGCTTTGCTTTTTCCATAAGCAATCTATAGATTAATATGTTTAACTTCATCTCCATATGAAACTCTCGTTTAGTTACATCTTCTTGTGTCGTGGTTTTTAATTCCTCATAATAAGAAGTGCCTTTAAGATTTTCTACAAATTGTATAACCGTTCTGCTAGATATTAGCTTTTCATAAGGTACCTTAGTATATTTCTCAGAGTGAATAAAATGTTCTCTAATATCTACTGTGCTTTCTCCTCTTGCAATTGTTCTTAAAATAAGTTGAAGATCATCAATTTCATATTTCATCAGTAATACTTTAAAGAATTCCTTATAGGGACCAGAGAAATAATGTAGCATCTTTTCTATTTCATAAACTACATATTGATTGAGTTTAACTTCTAACTCTCCTCTATGCATTCCCTCTGGGTTAATAATGAGCTCTTTATACCCATACTTTTTCTTTAAGAATTCAATGACTTCTCTAACATGTTTAAAATCTAACATTTTATTCCAATCACTTGAGTTAAGCAAAGCTCTTCTTCTAGCATGTAATTTCGTATTAACTGCTCTGTAACATGCAAATGAACTCATTTTACGCCTCCACTACAAATAATTCTTTAAAAATCCTATCTACTAATCCCTCTTCAACCTGTAAGTATTTATTTTGAATAAGTAAGGTTAGCTGCTTAGATTTTTCTTCTTCGATCTTTAGAGATTGCTCTCCTTCTCCTATTATTTGTGCATACATCTCTTCTGCTTTTTTATCAGCTTTAGAAAGCTTATGCTCTTTATACTCTTTCATTCCATTCATGTAGCTTTGTTTTCTTTTTTCTAGTTCCTCCTCATTATGTTTTTGATTTTCAAAAGCTAGCTGGTCGATTTTAATAATCTCTCTAATGACTTCTTGCATGGTTACATCTCCTATAACTTCTTTTTATGAACCAAAATTCATTTAGCTATATCTATTTTATCACTTAAGAAAAAAAAATAAAGTAATATTTTATATAGGTATACATTTTTAAACACTATTATTATATTTATTTGATATCGCTAGATTATTTTGTATTATTTATATATATTTTCAAGCCCTGATATTAGTTTATTTATGATTTTTATGGGTTTATTAACCCTTTCTAATGTTTTTCTTTTATTTTTAGTTAAATTAATAACAATTCTTTTCAACCGATTCTTTCCTATGTTACACTCTCCTATTTTTTTTTACTTTATGTCCAATAAATTATCTATTCTATATAGTTTACGGCATCCAGTTAGTTAGTATTAACTTCCCTTTAATAGCGAATTTTGTAATTTATATTTCAATCATTCCTAATTTAGGGTATAATACTTCTTAGAAAAGGGATTACATATTCATTTATTTATTCCTTTATAAATTGTAAACTTTTGGAGGTATATCATGTTAGTTTCAGCTCAAGAAATGTTAACTAAAGCTCAAGCAGGGAAATACGCTGTAGGACAATTCAACATCAACAACTTAGAGTGGGCAAAAGCTGTGCTTCAAACAGCACAAGAAAACAATGCTCCTGTTATCCTAGGTGTATCTGAAGGTGCCGGAAAATACATGGGTGGTTACAAGACTATCGTTGGTATGGTAAACGGATTAATCGAAGGATTAAACATTACTGTTCCTGTTGCATTACACTTAGACCATGGTAGCTACGATCATGCATTAAAAGTAATTGAAGCTGGTTTTTCTTCAGTAATGTTTGATGGTTCTCACTACTCAATCGAAGAAAACATCGAAAAAACAAAAGAAATCATCAAAATTGCTACTGAAAAAGGACTTTCTGTAGAAGCAGAAGTTGGTTCAATCGGTGGAGAAGAAGATGGTGTAGTTGGTACTGGTGAAGTAGCTGATCCAGCTGAATGTAAACTTATTGCTGATTTAGGTGTAACTATGCTTGCAGCTGGTATCGGTAACATCCACGGAAAATACCCAGAAAACTGGACTGGATTAAACTTTGAAGCACTTGCTGCTATCCAACAAGTTGCTGGAGATATGCCATTAGTATTACATGGTGGTACAGGTATTCCTGAAGATATGATCCAAAAAGCTATTTCTTTAGGCGTATCAAAAATCAATGTAAACACAGAATGTCAATTATCATTCGCTGAAGCTACTCGTAAATATATCGAGTCTGGTAAAGATCTTGAAGGTAAAGGATTTGACCCTCGTAAATTATTAGCTCCAGGTGTTGACGCAATCAAAGCAACTGTTAAAGAGAAAATGGAATTATTCGGTTGTGTAAATAAAGCTTAATTCTAGATATAAAAATAGGACATATAAAAAGTTTAAATACCTTTTATATGTCCTATTTTTATTAGTTAACAAATTTATTAAGTTCTTCTTTTAATAAATCTTTATTATTTCCTACTACATAAAGCTTAAGATTCTCATAACCATTTATATCTTCTGTAAAGTGTACATCATATACACTATAGTTATTCTTACTCTTAACCTTTACCTCTTTTATATCCGTCTTTTTAAATTCATAGCCAGATATATTTAATACAGTACCTGTTTCAACTAAAATCATTACACTTCCACTAATAATAGCCATTCCTACAACTAACAAAGTAATAATAATGCTATCGACATTTAAAGGTCTTCCCCCTACTATTGTCATTCCATTAATAATAATTGTAACGATTACACAAATCTGAGCAATAGAAGTAAAAAAGTCTTTTCTAAACCCCTTAAAAATAAGAAGTTGTTTATCTTGCTTAAATTTGTTTCTTAATATCACATTAAGTACTTTTATGGAGGCTAGGACAAGATAAATGGCCACAATTAAAATATACGTCCATTTAATATCCATGATCATTCTCCTTTTAAAAAATGATTAAAAAATAACTGCTACAAGAGCAGTTATTATTTGTTTAAACAACATTGTTTATATTTTTTACCACTTCCACATGGGCAAGCATCGTTACGTCCAACTTTTTTAGTTTTCACTACTGTTTTAGACTTATTGTATTCTCTTCTAACAGCATCTTTTTCATCTTTTGTAAGAAGTGTTTCCCATTGTGGTAAGTTATATAACCAATCAGCTTTTGCATCTAACATGTTCCAGTATAATTTAGCTAAATCATACTCAAGTCTTACTGCAGACTCACCAGTCATTGATTCTAATTCATATGCACCATTTACTAAACTCTCGTTGATTCCATCTACGAATCCTAAGAATTCAGCTTCTGTCATACCAAAACGCTCACCTAATTCTGCAATAGTACCTTCTACAATTTCTGTTGGGTTAGAAAGTAATTGAGCATAGATGTCTCTTTCTTTTGTAAGATATTGCTCTACAACGCGTTTGTACTCTTCAGTTGAACGCTCCTTTGCATCTTCTCCATAGTTATTCCATTGTTCATATAATGTCATACCTTGACTCTCCTTTTCTAATTACGTATCTTTTAATCTGCTTAACCTGTATAAGTTAAACTTACTCTTATATTTTGCATAATTTGAAATAATATTTCATACTTCTTTTGCATATTTATTATACATTACTTCTGACAGTTTGACCACACCTTATTTTTACATGCGACCTCCATCATTTGATACTTATCTAGTATATTCTTTATGCTTCGATTTTATTTACAATTATACTTGCTTCTTGCTCTAGTGCTAATCCACACTCAACTTCAATGCCTTTTAATATCGCCGATACGATAGGACAACTTGGATGCTTGCAGTGCTTTCTAGCTAATTCAAAAATCTCAGAATCTCCCACTTTAGATAAACACGCAGCAAATGCATCAATCTCTCCTAATTCCCCTGCCATATTTTTGATATTTTGGCAGTCTGTTTGAATCTTAATTTCTGCCATTTGCATATCTTCTGAGTTTACTTCAATAATTGTTTTCAATCCACATACACCTGGATTAAGTTCTACTTTTACCATTTTATTTTCCCCCTAATTTAACTTAAAAATTCCTTTATTATTTTTTTCATTTCATACACTTCACATTGTGTTGTATGCTTAATAGGCTTATCTTTTAATGTGCTTACACCTTTAGGCATAGGCATACCTATAATTTTTTCCATTTCTTCTAAAAGATCAAAATCATTCTGTACTTCATATTGTTCATCTAAACTCCCCATTACACTCTTAGTAAACTTATATGGACTTGCTGTAGCAACAATTATGACGGGTATATCATCTCCAGTTTCTTCCAAGTATTTCTCATAGGCGGCATACGCTACTGCTGTATGTGGGTCTATTAAGTAACCCTCTTCTTGATAGATTTTTTTTATGGCGTTTTGTGTCTCTTTCTCATTTGTAAATCCACCATAAAAATCTTGTATCTTTTCTTGCATTTGAGGTGTTATTGTATATCTACCCTCTTTTTTAAGCGTCTTCATCAACTGATTAATTGTTTCTGTATTTTGATCTGCTAAATAGTAGAGTAATCTCTCTAAATTACTAGACACTAAGATATCCATAGAAGGTGAGTTAGTCGTATAAAATTCTCTATTTATATCGTATACCCCTTGTTTAAAGAAATCAAATAAAACTTTATTTTTATTTGATGCACAGATTAATTGTTTTATAGGTAATCCCATTTGTTTGGCATAATATGCAGCTAATATATTTCCAAAATTACCTGTTGGAACCGCTACGTTAATTACTTCCCCTATCTTAATTCTTTTCTGTTCTACTAATTGACTATAAGCATAAAAATAGTAAACAATCTGAGGAATGAGCCTACCTATATTGATCGAGTTAGCTGATGAAAATTTATAGCCCCTCTGAGCTATGTAATCTCTCAATTCATGATCTCCTAAGATCTCTTTAACGCCTGCCTGTGCCTGATCAAAATTTCCTTTTATTCCTACTACAAGTACATTATTACCCTGTTGTGTAATCATCTGTCTTTTTTGGATTTCACTAACGCCTTCTTCTGGAAAAAATACCACGATTCTAGTTCCTGGTATATTGGCAAATCCCTCTAATGCTGCTTTTCCTGTATCTCCTGATGTCGCTGTTAGAATAACTATCTCTTGTTCTGTTGTTTGCTTTTTACTGCTTATACTCATTAAATAAGGTAATATCGTTAATGCCATATCTTTAAATGCTAAAGTTGGTCCATGGAATAATTCCAAAAAATAGCCTTTTTGAGTAACCCGAATAGGTGCTATTTGGGCTGTATCAAATTTATTGTCATAGGCCTGATTGATGCACGTTTTTAGCTCCTCCTCTGTCAATTCATTTAAAAATAATTTCATTATTTCATAAGCTACTGCTTGATAGCTTTGCCCTACTAAATCTACTAACTCAAAATCTATCCTTGGAATCTCATCAGGTATAAATAACCCTCCATCTTCTGCTATGCCTTTCAATATGGCTTTTGTAGGTGTGACTGTAACTCCCTTTCCTCTCGTACTCGTATATAATTTCATACAATTCACTCCTTTACCTTTTATATGTGATTATACCAATTTTTATATTTTCTCTCAATAATAAATATTTTTTATTTTAAATTTATTTATCGACTTTTTTCTGTTTTTTATCACATTTTTAGATATTTTCTCATAGCTTATAGTAGAGAAGGAGGAATTTGCCTTCTCTAGGAATAGTTTTATTACTTTCCAAACCTTTATCTAAAGGGAGGTATTTATATGTCATGTTGTTATTGTGAGAGTTTAATTTGTCTTATCGATCATAAAGCTATTATCCATTCTGGAGGACGACGCTACTGTGTTCTTATATTAGATGTATGCCCAACCTATATCAAATCTATTGAAGTATGTAGTGGTAGTATCAGAATTTTCAACCTATCTCGTATAGATTTTGTAGAAGCTTTATGCTAAATTTTTTATCTTTTTTCTACAAGTAAATAAGGAGGCTTGAATCATGAATTCTCGTGAAAACTATTGCTGTCATCCACAATGTGAAGAAAATTTTTACTGCCCACCTCCTATCCATTGTCCAAAACCTTGTTGTCCTTGTAGTTGTGAACACACTTGTGACTGTGAGTGTGAACGCAAATGCAAGTGTCCTTGCGACTGTGGATGTGAGCAGGGTATTAATCTTTACGTTAAAGGTGACTGCTGTAATCATTGTAACTGCCCGACATCTTGTGAACCCAATTTTTCTAGTTATCTCTGCCAATTCCTTAACAAAAAAGTCCTAATCACTATAGGATGTAAACGCTTAAGAGTCGTTATTCTAGAAGTATCTTGTGCTACTGCTAAATGTCTACTTTTAGGTGCTGGAAAACTTATTTATTTAAATGTAGATCGTATTGATAATGTTAGACCTCTATGCTGCTGATAAATATTAACCTAATCCAATAATGAAGAGGCTCTGAAACTAGTTTGTATAGTCTAGTTTCAGAGCCTCTTTACACTTTTAAAGTGCTGCCAGCGCTGCTAAGTTTAGTAAACTCCATGGTTTATTATAATGTGGTTGGAAGAAGAAATCTGTCATAGCTAACTCTTCTAGTGTCATTTTATTTTGAATTACTACTGAAAGTGTATTCATAAGCTGGGTTAGATCATACTTACATACAACCTGACCACCTAATACTTCATGTGAATCTTTATCATACACCAACTTCAGTGTAGCCTCCTCATATGTTGGCATAAATTCGGGTCTATAATTATCAGTTATACATATAGATGCAATAGCTTGGTCAGTTGTTGTCTTAGCAACCTCTTCTGTCATTCCTGTAGATGCAATGTTATACTCATAAATCTTAATTCCTGAAGTTCCTTGAGTTCCCATAGATTTCAGTTTTGGTTCTACTAAATTTTTAGCAACTAATGTTCCCATTCTTACTGCATTGGTTGCTAGTGGAATATATCGTTTATCCCCTGCAGGATTAAAGTCCACTACACAACAATCTCCTGCTGCAAACACATCCTTTACACTGGTTCTCATATACTCATCTACCCTAATAGCTCCATTATCAAGCATCTCTACTTTTCCTCTAAGAATACCAGTATTGGGTTTAAATCCAATGCATAACACAACTAAGTCTGCCTGATATGTTTGCTTATCAGTAATAACGTTTGCTACAGCTCCTGCATTCCCTTCAAATTTAAGTACTTTTTCTCCTGTAGCTACTTGAATTCCCTTATTTCTAAAAGCCTCTTCTGCCTTATCAGTAATTTCTTTGTCTAAATACTTACTCATAATACTTGCTTCTGCATCAATCAGTGTTACATTTTTACCTAATATTTCAAATGCCTCTGCAAGTTCTACGCCAATATAACCTGCACCTATTACTACAATATTTTCAGCTGCTTTAGCTTTAGTTATAATGGCTTGAGAGTGATTATAATTTTTACATAGGACAATGTTTTCAAGTTCTATACCTTCCATCTTTGGTACAATCGGCCAAGATCCTAGCGTTACAATCAATTTATCATATTGATCTTCTACAATCTCCTCACTCTCTAAATTCTTCACTTGAACTGTCTTATTTTCTACGTCTATATTTAATACATCATGCTTCATTTTAGTCACTACACCTAGTTCACGTAGCCCCTCTGGAGAATTATAGAATAACCCCTTTGGATCCTTAACTACATCTGCAACATGTAATGCAATTCCACAAGATAAAAAAGAAATATTATCATTTCTCTCATAAACTGTGATTTCACTTTCTGGATAAAGTTTTTTAGCATTAACTATGGCTGCGGTTCCCGCATGTGTGCATCCAACTACTATTATTTTCATAACTATCCCCTCCAATGTCTTGATATTTTTTTAACTATGTTCTTATTATACCATAATTATATTTACTTTCAAGTAATATTTATTATTATAAAGTATTTTTTATCATACCCTCTTGCCTCATTTTATACTCTTTTTAGTGTATGTATCTTCTAAGCTTGCTTATTCTTGTATATTTATCATTCTTATTCAAATAATCGACTATCTAGAGCTTAACTAAATTAAGGTTGAAAGAACACTTCTATTTTACTGTAAATCGTAAGTACCCTCTCAACCTTAATTCAGTTAATGTATTTACTTTTCTTGCTCATCAATAAAAATCTTCGTCACTCAAATCACTTGTATATAACTCATCCAAACTGATCCCTAATTCATCACACATCTCTAAATGTGTATCATAGTGGCGTGTATTGAGCAGATTCTCATAATAATCATGCATTCTTGGCATATTTTCACCTCCTTTCTTCATTATTTCAAAATTTATAAGAAATATACTTCTTATAAACTACTCTAACAGTTCATTGCAATGCCTACTGGTGTTACCAAGAATGGATTATGTGGCTTATAAGTCTTAATGCCTAATTCTTTTTCAAATACTCTTTCAACTCCTTTTAAGCAGCATGTTCCTCCTACTAGATACACATTTTCAATCTCATATTGCTCTATATATTTTTTTACAATAGTAGCCATCTTTTGAATCACAGGCACTACTGCCATAAACACTTCATCATACTTCTTGGGATCTTTTTTCATGACTTCTGCCTCTTCAAAATCAATTTTATAGCTTCCTGATAAAACCAAAGTGACATGTGTTCCACCAGTTGCTTCATCCGCTGTAAAAATAACTTCTTTATCTCTAATCACAGATAGACCTGTCGTCCCTCCACCTATATCCACAATAACCCCATTATCTATGTTTAAAACTGCATTAGCAGCTGTAGGCTCTTCTACTACCTCAGTTACTTCCAACTCACAAGCCTCTACTACATTAATATGTGTTTTTGTATCTCCCTTACTCGTGCCTGGTGGAACAGCGATAGCAGCTTTGGTTAGTTCAACTCCTAATCTTTTTTCCAACTCATTTTTTAATTTCCTTACAATGTTCACTGCTCCGATATAATCTACTACTAATCCATCCTTTAAAACCTGTGCGAATTGCATATTGCATGCTACGGGTTCATTATCTTGATTTAATACTACCAAAACAATATAGGCTGTTCCTAAGTCCACACCCACCTTTAATTCTTCGCCCGCCTTAAAGGGTCCATTCTTTTCTAAACTACTTTCTACTTTAGCTAAATACTCATCTACTTTTTTTACATCAAACATAACCGTCTCCTTTTCTCTATCTTCATGAAAGTAGTCTTTACAAAGGTTAATCTTTTATGTGTATTTTTCCCAATTAAATAAGAGGTTGATAAGATTATCCATCTTATCAACCTCTTATTTAATTATTTAGCATCTGGATCTTTCATTCCTGCTTTTGAGGAAATATGTCCTTTTGTATTCCCTGACTTAGGATTACTTGCTGTCATCCCATTATCTTTTACTTTTTTACTCATCTTAAGCCTCCTATTGAACTACTTGTCAGCTAACAAGGTTCTTAAAACCTCGTACTTATAGTATGCAACAGACTTCAAACAAGTATACTTAAAATGTTTAAGCTTAAGTCTTACATTATTTATCAAGCATAGCTGCTTGTACTGTTTCAAATCCTATACGCTCTACCATTTTAGCAAAGCGTTCTCCTGCCTCAGCATTTTCTTTAAAGAAAAGAATACCTCTTTCAATAATCTCTAATGCTTCTTGTACATCGTAGATACCTTCTAATTCTTTACCAATGTATTTATCTCCAGCAAACATTCCACCTATATAGATTGCTACTTTACCTAATTTTTTACCTACTATCCCTATACATGCAAGCTGTGGTTTTGAACAACTATTTTTACATCCACATAATCCTAATCTTAATTTCCCAGGTAATTTTGTTTCATAGTATTTTTTATAAAACCTTTCATACATCTCTACAGCCGTAGCATCTGTATCATATAAACCAAATTTACATACAGTCCCTTTACAAGTATGAATTGGTCTAACTCTTGGCCCTGTGCCACCATTTTCAAGCTCTACTTCTCTTAATGCTTCTTTTACCTTTTCAATATCCTCGTATTTAATCCAAGGAATCTCTACGCCTAATCTCTGAGTCATTGCAAAATAACCTCTTCCATATTGTTCTGCAATTTCTCCTAATTGATCTGATTGCTTCTTTGTTAAATGTCCTGCTGGTACCACTACTCTACATGCAAAATGTTCCTTATCTTTTTGTGGAATAAATCCTTGCCCTTTTGCTGCCATCATTTGCTCATTTGTTAATGTCATCTTCATTTCTCCTATCTTCTATAATATATTTTGTACTGTATCAAATTTTAATACTCTTATCAAGGATATACCATTTACTCATAAATATCCGATAGTTCCATCTCTACATTTTTTCTTAATCTTGATTCGTCATAATAATTTAAGCTTTCTAGTTCTTCTTCGCTTACTTCTTGTATAGGTAGGTAAATTGTCATTGTCGTTCCCTCTCCAAATACACTCTTTACCTCAATTTCTCCAGCTAGACTTGCAATCATATTTTTAACAATATTTAAACCTAGCCCACTGCCCTCATTGTCTCTTGCTAAAGTTTTATCGATTCTCTCAAATCGATTAAACAAAATCTCTATTTTCTCTTTTTCTATTCCTATCCCTGTATCTTTCACACTAATAGCTACATATTTATCTTGTTTTGTAATCATAACCTCTATACTTCCATCTACTTTGTTGTATTTTATAGCATTAGAAAGTAAGTTAAGCATCATCCTATCTATGAGCTCTATATCTACCTCACAAAACACTTCCTCTTCCTCTGTATCAAAGAGTACTGAAATCCCCTTATTTTCTGCAAAACTTACTATAGATTGTGTAATATCTTCTATTACAGGCACTATATTCATACAAACTTTTTTGATAGGAAATTCTCCATAATCAAATCTTGTTAAATCAATAAAATTATTAATTAATCGAATAAGTCTATTACAGTTTTGCCTAATCACTGGATTATATTTTTGAACCCCTCCCCAGTCTTTTGCCTGTATATTGTGCTCTTGTAATTGAGCCGCTGCATAGATAACATTTACAGGGGTTTTGAATTCATGAGAAATATTAGCTAATACTTGATTTTTTATCTTCTCTTCTTCCTCTTTTTCAATTAGCCTTGTTTCCATTCTTTGTGCTTCTAACCGCTCAGTAATATCCTTAACAATGAGAATGTAAGCCTTCTCATCTTTTTTATTCATGTTAACTACTTTTATTTCTCCTGCAAAATTACACTCTAATAAATGAAAATGGATTAACATTAGACATTGCTCACTACAACTTTGTATTAATTCTTCAAACCGACTATGATCAATAGGATGAATAAGATTATAAATATTTTTACTTTCTAATGATACAGGATTAACTAAATTAAAAAGCTGTGCCATCTTATCATTTGCAAATTTAATAATATTATTTTCTACAATAACAATCCCCTCTGGCAAGACTTTTATTAATCCTTTATATTCTTCTACTAGTAACTGTAAATTTTCTTTTGTATTGTTAATACTCTCTATATTCTTAGATAATCTAGCCTTTTCTTCATTTAAATGTTTATAGGCATTCTCTTCTGGCTTCCTTATCATATTAAAAAAGAATACCTTTAATAGATAGTAATTAGAAATAGTTCGGCCGATAGAATATATAATCAAACCAGCTGGTATATGATTGATACTATCTATCATGACAAATCCCTGTGTGATAGCTCTAATAATCAAAAAAGCTTGTATACTCTCAAAAGCACTTTGGGAAATTCTTCCCTCAAATTTCTTATGATAGTATATCGATGCAATTCCCATTATAAATGCTATCATATGAACTTCACTATAAAGTAATGTCGTTCCTCCTGCTGGCATAATAAATCCTACACTACAGCCGAGTATACGTACCAGACCCACTATGCCTACCATACTTACCAAATTAATAATAAACACTTTTATTAAGCTTCTCTGTTTTTTACTAAATACTAAAAATATAAAACTCATCTCAACTAATGTACAGATTATAACCAATTGAGTCTGAACATTATAACTAGCCCCTGCCATTGTTTCTTGTATAACCCATTCTCTAACAAAACATATAAAGCAAAAACTAACTACAGCATCTCTATAAAATTTATCTAAATCTGCATTTTTTAAAGCTATATATGCTAGTATACTAACTATATAAATTAAATTAGTATGTTGCTGTATAATTTCATATATACTATATACATTAACAGGTTCCCCTAATGGATTATTAAATATTATACTCATCACCATACTCAGTAACAAAAACCCTATACACCAAATTTCATCCTTATTAGCTTCTACTCTTTTCATTTTATCCTCTGTATTTATTTACTCTTCATAATATTTTTTCACTCTATTTAATATATCATATTTTTTTATACTTGTGTCTATTTTTTACTTTCTTACTTGCCATTTAGCATTTGCTAACATTAACTTAATACGATTTTCTTGATTTACTCGGGTTGCAGATGGATCATAATCAATTGGAATAATATTGGCATCAGAAAAATGCTCTTTAATTTTTCTGATCATACCCTTCGCTACGATATGATTAGGCAAACATCCAAAGGGTTGGGTGCAAACAATATTATTTACTCCACTATGAATCAGCTCTAACATCTCGGCTGTTAGTAGCCATCCTTCTCCCATTTTTACCCCTAATCCTATATACCCTTCTACCATTTCTTTTGTTGTTTCAAATTCTGTAGGTGGTCTAAAATGACTGTTTTCTTTTATACTTTTTATTAATTTTTTTTGTTGCTTAACCATATACTTATAGCCTAATTGGCTTAGTACAGTCCCTATTCCCCTCATCCCATACAATTCTTTATCTACCCTCTTATTGTCGAAGCAGTATAGTATAAAATCAGCTACCCCTGACATAACTACCTCTGCATCTTCCTGATGAAGAAACTGCTCTAACTGATTATTACCTAAAGGAGCATACTTCATATAAATTTCTCCTACTATCCCAACTTTTATTTTTTGAATGTTTTGCTTTGGAATAGCTTCAAAATCCATTAGAATCTCTCTATAATATTTTTTTTTCAAAAAAAACTTTGGGCTTGCTCCCATATTACCTAGTGTGCTCATCCATTTTTCTAATACTTTTTTTGAATCCCCTGGGTATTGTTCATAGGGCAAACATTGATTATAAATCCACATGAGTAAATCCCCATAATATAGTGCAAAGACCGCTTTAATTAAAAGACCTGTTTTCAACTTAAATCCTGGATGCTTTTCTATACCGCTTAGATTAAGAGAGATAACAGGCACTTGTTCCAATCCACTATTTTTAAGTGCTTTTCTAAGTAAATAAATATAGTTAGATGCTCTACATCCTCCCCCTGTTTGAGTAATCATTAATGCAGTTTTATTAACATCATACTTGCCACTTTTTAAGGCTGCTATAAACTGACCGATGACCAGCATAGCAGGATAACATATATCATTATGTACACATTTCAACCCTTCTTCTATAATCTCACTTGTTTCCCCTTCACAAAACTCCATTTTATAGCCATATCTCTTCATAATGCCTTTAATTAATCCAAAATGAATAGGTAACATAGTTGGAGCTAAAATAGTATATTCCTTTTTCATTTTCTTAGTAAATATTACAGGAGTCTCTATTTCACTACTCATTCACTTTTCCTCCTATCTCGCTATTGTGCACTAGCAAACATACTTCGTATCCTGATCTTAGCTGCCCCCAAATTACTTGTTTCATCTATTTTTAATTGAGTATATAACTTATCATGTCTACTTAAAATATCCTTAATCTCATCAGAAGTAATCGCATCCGTTCCACACCCAAATGAAACTAATTGAATAAGATTTGTATCTTTACTCTCCCCTACATGATATGCCACTTGATATAGTCTAGCTTGGTAAGTCCACTGATTTAATACGTCTACTTTAGGCTTTTGCTTATAATTACCTATACTGTCTTCACTTACTACTACAGCACCTAGATCATTAATCACTTTATCTATCCCATGATTGATTTCTGGATCTATATGGTAGGGCCTTCCTGCTAAAACAACAACTTTCTTCCCGTGTTGTTTGGCATACTCTAGGGCCTCTTTTCCTTCCTTTCTTACCGCTTCTTTATATTCCTCAAATTTTTCATAGGCAGTATTTATAGCTTCTTCTATATTTTTATAAGTTATAAAATCAAATCTTTCTTTTAAATACTTATAGAGATTCTCTACCAATACCTTTTTATTATTTAGGCTCAGATAAGGATACATAAAATCAATTTCTTTTAATCTTTCTACATTAGCCTTAATTAATTCAGGATAGTAAGCTACTATCGGACAATTAAATGTATTATCTGATATTCCTTCGTCCAAATTATAGCTCATACAAGGATAAAATATATGTCTAACTCCTTTATCTATTAAACTTTCTATATGCCCATGCACTAATTTAGCTGGATAACATACTGTATCGGATGGAATAGAATACTCTCCTTTTCGGTATAACTTCTTACTGGAATAATCTGAAAGAAGCACTTTAAATCCTAAACAAGCAAAAAAGCTACTCCAAAAAGGTAACATTTCATACATATTTAAAACCACTGGAATACCTATAATCCCCTTTGTCCCCTTTGTGATTTCCATTTGACGTATTCGTTTATACTTATACTCATAAAGATTAGGCAATACATTTTCATCATGTATAGGCATTGGCTTTTCACATCTATTCCCAGATATATAGGTGCCTTCTTCACCAAACTTATTAATAATCAAATGACATCTATTCATACATAATTTGCATTGCCCTGGCTTTGAAGTATGTTTAAATTTCAATAAGTTCTCATACTTAATCAGTTCACACTCCTCTGAGTGATGCTCCTTAGCATATAATGCAACGCCATAAGCCCCCATCAGTCCTGAAACATTAGGCCTTATCACTTCACATCCTAACTCTAGTTCTAAACTTCTTAAAATAGCATCATTAAGCAGTGTTCCGCCTTGCACTATAATAAATTTCCCCAATTCTTTAGCATTTTTCGCTCTTATAACCTTATATAATGCATTTTTGACTACACTTATTGCTAACCCTGCAGATACATCTGCAATAGTAGCCCCTTCTTTTTGAGCCTGCTTAACTGAAGAATTCATAAAAACCGTACACCTCGATCCTAAATCTACAGGATGATCTGCGGCTAATGCCAACTCAGCAAATGCTTCTACTGAATAGCCCATCTGATGTGCAAATGTCTCAATAAAAGACCCACATCCTGATGAACAAGCCTCATTAAGCAAAATACTTTCAATTACTCCATCCTGTATTTTAAAACATTTAATATCTTGTCCTCCTATATCAAGGATAAAATTTACATCTTTATTAAAAGCTTTAGCAGCAGTAAAGTGAGCAAGTGTTTCCACAATCCCCACATCTACCCCAAATGCACTTTTAATTAATTCTTCTCCATATCCCGTTACACCACTCGCTCTAATCCTTATACGTTCTCCACATTTCTCATAGATTTTTAAGAGCTCTTCTTTTATAACTTCTACTGGATTACCTTTATTGGAAGAATAATATTCATATAATATCTCATCCTCTTCATTAATTAGGACGATTTTAGTCGTGGTACTTCCTGCATCAATCCCTAAATAAGCATTTCCTTTCCAGTTTTCAATAGCTCTATGATTAATCCCTTTTTGGTTATGTCTCTGTTTAAAGAGCTCATAATCTTCTTCTTGTTTGAATAATTTAGGAAGATAATTATTTTTATCTTTTTTATTTTGTTTGATTTTCATCAGCTCTATAATCTCTTCGTATTTGTATTCTTTTTGTTCATTTCCAGCATACTTTGCACACCCTATCGCTACAAAGTTTTGTGCATCTTCTGGGAAAATAGCATTCTCTTTTGCTATTTTTAATGTTTCTAAAAACCTCTCTTGTAATCCTTTATAAAAAAACAAAGGCCCTCCTAGAAATAATACCTTACCTGCTATTTTTCTCCCTTGAGCTAACCCCGCTACCGTTTGATCTACTACTGCCTGAAAAATACTAGCACTCAAATCTTCTTTTTTTGCACCTTGATTAAGCAAAGGCTGGATATCAGATTTAGCAAATACACCACATCTTGAAGCTATATGATAGAGTTGTTTATACTTCATACTCAACTCATCTAATTCCTGTGGTGTTACATTAAGCAGTACGGCCATTTGATCGATAAAAGCCCCTGTCCCTCCTGCACAAGTGGAATTCATTCTCTCTTCTAGTCCACCTGACAAAAATATAATTTTTGCATCTTCTCCTCCTAGTTCGATAACAGCATCTATCCTAGGGTACTTTTCCTTTACTAAGTATGCTGTTGCAAATACTTCCTGTACAAAGCTAATCCCTGTATTTTTTGCTATCCCATAACCAGCTGAGCCAGTTAAACATATTTTTAATTTTTCTCCTTCTACCCTATCCTTAATCTGAGTTAATTGTTCTATTAGTTTTTCTCTCACCTGTGAAAAATGTCTTTCATAACTTTTATAAATAACTTCATTGTTTTCGTTTAATACCACTACTTTTAAAGTTGTAGAACCCGCATCAATTCCTATTCTGTATCCCATATCCTATCCTCCTTTGCTACTTCTTTCCCCAACTAGTCCCTATTACTTTATATATGAAAAAAAGTAAATACATATGTGTAGTATTTCTAACTAAAAAGGCTGCTATAAACTGAATCAGTTTATAGCAGCCTTTTATCCAACATAGGAGAGAGTATTGCACCTTCCGTGCAGCACTCTCTCCTATCATCATTTATGAGTAAAGTAGTAGGTTATGCCCACCACATTTCTCCCGTTCCTTCAAATGTCATAACTTCTTTTAAAAATTCTACAGCTTTTGTAAGCCCTTCATTTTGACTCATCAATCCATCTTCATGTTCAATGCTAATTGCATAGTCATATCCTATCAGTCTTAAGTTAGAAATAATATCTTTCCAGGTTGTATAGTCATTTCCATACCCTACACTTCTAAATACCCATGAACGATTAATGATATCCCCATAATGTTGTGTATCTAACACACCATTAACAGCTGTATTGTATTGATCAATTTTAGTATCTTTTGCATGGAAGTGGAAGATAGCATCTCCTAATTCTCTAATAACTGCTACTACATCCATTCCTTGCCAAATTAAGTGACTTGGATCTAAATTTGCCCCAATTTCTGGACCTACTGCTTCTCTTAACTTCAAGAGAGAATTTGTGTTATAAACTGCAAATCCTGGATGAAGTTCTAATGCTATTTTATCGACACCATGTGCCTTAGCAAACTCTACAAAGTTTTTCCAATAAGGGATAAGTACTTCATTCCATTGATAATCTAAGATAGCTAAAAAATCCTCTGGCCAAGGACATGTCACCCAGTTAGGATATTTTGCTCCTGCATGATCTCCTGGACATCCTGAAAAAGTATTGATTTGATGAATTCCTAATTTTTCTGCAAGCAGCACACATTGTCTAAGTTCATGGTCAAATTTTTCAGCTATTTCTTTTTGTGGATGTACAGGATTAGCATGGCAGCTTAAAGCACTAATTTGTAACCCATGTCTATCAATTGTTTGCTTAAACTCTTCTAATGCTTTTTCGTCATTTAAAAGTACTTCCGGATCAGCATGTGCTTTTCCTGGATAGCCTCCGCATCCAATCTCCACCATCTGAATACCTTTAGATTCAAAATACCCAAGTGCTTCATCTAAACTTAAATCATTTCTTACACAAGTAAATACACCTAATTTCATATTCTAATTCCCCCTATTAAATTTTAAAATATTAAATCTCTCATAAATTTAATTGTAAAGTCTATCCCTTTTTGCCCTAATTCATCTTTCCAATTCGCAGAGTGTGGTTCAATACTTAATGCTCCCTGATAGCCTTTAGCATACAAAATAGCCATAAAAGATCTCCAGTCTGTTTGATCTAACCCTGCTGGTGGATCATCATATCTTTCATGATCAATTACTAGCGCTCCTTTAATATGTACATGTACAAAACGATCTCCCCATTTTTTAGTTTCAGCTAAGTAGTCGCCACCTGCATAAATACAATGTGAGGTATCATATTTAATACCTAAATCTTTTAGGTAACCATGTACTAAACTCCATGTTGGGTCTGAATGTACAAAATTGTTCCATCTGCAATTATAAGTTGCGATCTTTACATTATGTGCTTTCCCATGTTCAATGAGTTTCTCAAAATATCTGATAGCAGCTGTTATGTTTTCATAATAGGATAATTCTTCTATATAATTACATCCGGTCACATACACTGGACTCCCTAAATATGCAGCCGCCTCAATCAATCTACACTCAATTTCTAGTTCTTGAGAAATGCATTCCCCTGCTGAATTAATTTTATCCATTCCCCATCTACCGACAGAAGCTATAGGCATCTGATAGGCCTGACTATAACTTTTTGTTCTCTCTAAGTGCGCTAAAAACTCCTCATCACTACTATTTACACAAATCTCTAAAAACTCTAGCTTTCTTTCTACTGCCTTTTTAAAGCTTTGTTCATCAATCCATCCAATTATACCAAGTTTCATCTTAGGCCCCCTTTTCCTTTATTCAAACATAACTGGTTTACCTGTTTTAGCTGATTCATAAATAGCCTCTAAAATCTGTGTCACCACATAAGCTTCTTCTGGTTTTACAACGACCTCTGTATCATTCACAACGGCTTCAATCCAAAGTCTAGCTTCTCTCTCTTGTGGTTCTTCTGCCTCTCCATCATAAAAGTCTACACCATCTGCACCAAGTGCTGGTTTTTCCACATATTGTTTATTGTATTTTACGCCATTTATGCGAAGCCCTTCTTTCATATCTGCCCCCGCTTTAGTCCCACATAAACTCGTTTTAGCTTCCCCTATATCCAATGTATTGAGTGCCCAGCTTGATTCTAACGAAATAGTTGCTCCATTTTGCATTGTAATAAATCCAAATGCTGAATCTTCTACAGTATATTCTTCTGGATCCCAGTCTCCCCATGCATTAGCTGTCTCAGTTTGATCTCCTAATTTTTTGTATACACTTCCTACTACCATCTTAGGTTCATAATTATTCATCATCCAGAGTGTAAGGTCTAATGCATGTGTTCCAATATCAATAAGTGGTCCTCCACCTTGCTCTTCTTCATCTAGAAATACTCCCCAAGTAGGTACAGCCCTTCTTCTTAAAGCATGGGCTTTAGCAAAGTAAATTTCTCCTAATTCATCATTATCACAAGCTCTTTTTAAATATGCACTATCTTCTCTATATCTACTCTGATATCCTATTGTTAATTTCTTACCCGTACGTTCTGCTGCTTCAACCATTTTTTTTGCTTCACTAGCTGTTTTTGCCATAGGTTTTTCACACATAACATGTTTTCCAGCTTCCATTGCATCTATAGCTATAAAGCTATGTGACTTATTCGGTGTACATACATGCACTACCTCTATTTCTTCATCTGCTAATAACTCCTTATAATCTATGTAACACTTAGCATCCTCTACCCCAAATTTCTTTGCAGCTTTTTCAGCTCGCTCCTCAATAATGTCACAGAACGCTACCATTTCTACATTTTTTAGTTTTTTAAGAGATGGCATATGCTTACCAGTTGCAATCCCTCCACATCCTATAATACCCACTTTAACTAATTTTTCCATTTTTATTCTCCTCTATTTTTCATTTTTGTAGATTCTCTAATTTTTAATTGGTGTGGTAATATCAAACATTCATCTGGATTATTTATATTTTCTATTTTACTAATCAATAGTTGCATTGCAGCTTTCCCCATCTCAAATCTTGGCTGTGAAATGGTTGTAATCGTTGGAGTATAAATTTTAGTTACACTTGTATCATCAAATCCTATTACATCTATATCTTCTCCTACTTTAATCCCACGCTCTATAAGCTGCCTTACTACCCCCACCGCCATACTATCTGCAATAGCAAAAATGGCTGTAGGTGGATTTTCTAGTGCCAATAATTCTATACAAGCTTTTTGTCCACCCAAATAACTATACTCTGTATATCTGATCCAATCTTCTTGTATACTCACATTCTGCTGTCTAAGTGCTCTTCTATATCCTTCTTCTCTTAGCTTTGCTGATGTAAATCCTTTATTATTACTAAGTAATGCAATCTTTCTATGTCCTAGTTCCATCAGATATTGCGTCGCTTCATAAGCCGCCTTTTCATTGTCTATCGTTACTTTACTCGTATGACTTTCTTCTACATATTCACTACATTGTACGATAGGATATTGCTTAGCTACTTTATTTAATAAACTAACATTTAGCCTGGGTGAAAAAAGTATTACCCCATCTACTAACCGATTCGTAAGCATTTTTATAGATCGCTTTTCTATTTCTTCTTCTGAATCAGTTACTCCTATCATAATTTGATAACCCATTTCCTCTGCCCTATTCTTAAGTCCCTTAATAACACCTGCATAAAAAGGATTAGATAAAGTTGGTAATAAAACAAGTACACTCCTAGTTTGTAATCTTCTCAAATTACGACCTAATAAATTAGGGCTATAGTGTAACGTTTCTATAGCTTCTTTTACTTTTTGCTTTGTCTCTGCCTTTACATTTTCTTCGCTATTAAGCA
Organism: Cellulosilyticaceae bacterium; assembly: GCA_051659885.1. Classification (GTDB taxonomy): domain Bacteria; phylum Bacillota; class Clostridia; order Lachnospirales; family Cellulosilyticaceae; genus JAVVPO01. Next base: position 3,532 of record JBOFPL010000062.1, on the reverse strand, counting down.
CTCTAGAAACTGTTGCTACAGAAACTCCAGCTAGCTTAGCTACATCTTTAATCGTTGCCATCTTTATGATCCTTTCTATAGTCTAAAAATGTAATCCGTTACATTAATTATATAATACTACTTTTTAATATATTTTCAATATATTTTTAAAATTAAATTTATTTATATAAAAAAGCTACAAATATAAGATTAATTCTTTTCTTATATTTGTAGCTTCTCTTTTATTTTTCGTATACTTCTCTTTTTAATGCCCCTACATATGGTAAATTACGATAATACTCTGCATAATCAATACCATATCCTACTAAAAATTCATCTGGCATTGTAAATCCTACATAGTCTACATCTACATTTTGCTCTCTTCTTGCTGGTTTATCTAATAACGTACAAAGTTTAATACTTGCTGGTTCTCTTGTTTCTAGCATTTGTTTTAAGTATTTTAATGTTAATCCACTATCTATAATATCTTCAATAATTAACAAATGTTTATCTTTTATGCCATGCTCTAAATCTTTTACAATTTTTACAACTCCACTTGATTCAGTAGCATTGCCATAGCTAGAAACCATCATGAAATCTATTTGCATAGGTATAGTGATTTGTCTAATTAAGTCACTCATAAACATATTAGATCCTTTAAGAATTCCTACAGCAAGTAGCTCTTTTCCTCTATATTCTTCAGTAATTTGAGCACCTAGCTCCTCTACTCTTTTTTGAATCTCTTCTGTTGATAATAAAACTTTTTCTATATCATTTTGCATCCTACTACACCTCATATCTCATCTATTGTTACATTAATTATAACAAACTTTATAGATTTTCTCAAACATAATTTATTCTTTTACAATAAATGTTCACATTTTGTATCGTTTAGCTATTGCCTCTGCAACTTCTATACCATCTACTGCAGCTGATGTAATACCACCTGCATATCCAGCTCCTTCACCTGCTGGATATAGCCCTCTAATATTACTTTCATACCTATCATCTCTCGGCATTCTAAGCGGAGAAGAACTTCGTGTCTCAAATCCTGTTAAAAGTGCATCTGCATGATCAAATTTCTTTATTTTCTTTCCAAAAGCTCTAAGCCCCTCATCTAATGCTTCACTCATAAAATGAGGTAACTTTTCCCTCATATTGGTATAAGTCACCCCAGGTTCATAGGTTGGTATGACTACCCCATGCTTGTCTGTTTTTTTGTTAGCTAAAAAATCTCCTACAGTCTGAACTGGAGCTCTATACGTATTTCCAGCTATTTCATAAGCTAATTTCTCTAATTTTCTCTGTAAATGCATCCCTGCTAATGGGTGGTCACTTTCATAATCATTTGGTCCTATATTCACTAATATAGCACTATTGGCATTTGCCCCATCACGCTTATGTTCACTCATTCCATTTGTTACAATCATACCTTCTTCTGAAGCTGATGCAATAACATATCCTCCTGGACACATACAAAACGTATATACTGCTCTTCCATTTTCACAGTGGTGCACTAACTTATATTCTGCAGCTCCTAATTTAGGATGTGTTGCCATTTCTCCATATTGTGATTGATTAATCCATTCTTGAAGGTGCTCTATACGCATCCCCATAGAAAATGGTTTTTGTTCCATATAAACATAGTTTTGATTAAGCATCTCAAAGGTATCTCTTGCACTGTGTCCAATAGCTAAAACACATACTTCTGTGTCTATCCACTCATTATGGTTAAACTCTACTGCCACTAGTTCATTATGCTCTACTTTTATATTAGTGAGTTGTGTTTCAAATCTAAACTCACCGCCTAGTCTCTCAATCTCTATCCTAATATTTTTAACTACTTCTCTTAAAATATCTGTACCTACATGTGGCTTATTTTTATAAAGAATAGGTTCTGGTGCCCCTGCATTTACGAGTTCACGAAGTACCTTATGGCATCTTTTATTCTTGATTTGTGTCGTTAATTTACCATCTGAAAAAGTCCCTGCTCCACCTTCTCCAAACTGTACATTTGATGAAGGGTTAAACTCTCCTTTTTTCCAAAAATCATTAACATCTTCAACTCTTTCATCCACTTTTTTCCCACGTTCTATAATCAGTGGCTTATATCCCATTTGAGCTAAGATTAAAGCTGAAAAAATTCCACATGGGCCTGTCCCTACTATTATTGGCCTATTTTTAAGTAGCTTTTCTCCCTTTTCGACATACTCATATGCTAAATTAGGACTTTTAAGTGTTGGATTTTTTTTAAGTAGTATTTGCTCTTTTGTCGTTTCTACATCTACTGTATAAACTAATTTAATATCATCTTTTCTTCTTGCATCAACTGCTTGCTTAAAGATAGTATAACCAATAATATCTTTAGTTTGTATTTTTAATTTCTTGGCAATTTTCTCTGCCAAGATACTTTCTTCTTCATTTAATGTTAATCTTATATCTTGTACACGTATCATGATTCATCTCCTTTTCTATTTGCTTGCACATTCTCCCGCCAGATAACCTGTAGACCATGCCCATTGTAAGTTATATCCTCCACAATCACCATCTACATCTAATATTTCACCTGTTACATACATGCCTTTTGCTATTTTAGATTCCATCGTTTTTAAATCTATATCTCTAATATCTATTCCACCTGCCGTAGATTGAGCAAATTTAAAACTTCTCGTTCCTGTTACCTCAAATCTTAGCGATTTCATACTCTGTACTAATCTCATAATCATATCATAATCTAGATTTTCACAAAGCGCACTTGTGCTTCCTATATCTGCATTTTTTATAATAGGAATCGTTACACGTTTATTCATCCATCCAATAAATAACTCTTCTACGGTTTTCTCTGGATTTCTTCCAATCCTATCATAAATCATTCCAACCATTTCCTCTTCCGAAATATCTGGATATAAATCCAGAGTTATATGACATGGTATCTTTTTATATTCACATTCTGCTGCGATTCGGCTAAGCTGAAAAACTGGAGGGCCTGAAAGTCCATCTTCTGTAAAAAGTACTTCTCCTTTTTCTTTTCTACTAAGCTGACCATCTTTATAAATGCTAATCTCACCTTTTACTCTTGTTCCTTGCATCATTTTACAATATTTTGTTGGAGAAACAATGTGTACTAATGTAGGGAAGATTGGCTCCATACGATGCCCTAACGCTTTCAGTATATCGTACATACCATAGTCTAAAGTTACTCCAGCCATCCCTCCAGTAGCGATAATCACCTTATCTACTAAATATTTTTGACAATCGCCTTCACTAGATTCTGCAACGATCTGCCATTTTTCTTTCTTGGGAATAACTCCACTAACTCTAGTATCTGTAAATACTTCTACTCCTAATCTTTCTATTTCTAACCTCAGTACATCTAATACACTAGATGCTTGTTCTGACAATGGATATACCTTATTATTTTCTACTAACGAAATAATTCCTAGTTCATTAAAGAATTCTATTGTTTTTACTTCATCTAAATATTTAATCGGATCAAACAAATCTATTTTAGCACTTGTATGAAAATGCTTCTTCTCTACATATGTATTGGTAA
>JBOFPL010000061.1:0-5288 GCA_051659885.1 Cellulosilyticaceae bacterium | reverse complement strand
AATACGCACTTCCTTTGGTGCCATTCCTAAAAAGAAGAATTTCCCCTCCTCCATATTTCTCACCTTTTCAAGATTCATAGGTATTTCTATCCATTCTCTAAATTGCTCTACACCTTGATCTGTTATAGAATATTCCTTTTTAAGTAAATTATTTTCTGTATATTCTCGGACCACTATACAGCCTTTACTCATTAACTTTTTGATCCCACTCTGTATACTCCCTAAGCTATCGCTACACACTGTAGTCAATCCTTTAGCAATGAATACCTTCATTTCATAAACTGTCATACTTTTTAGTAACAGCATACTTAAAATAATGTTTTCCATCGTTATTTCTCCATTTTATATATTATTTTATATCTAATAGCAATATTACTATTAGGTATAAAATAAGTCAATATTTTTTATTTTCCTATTCTATCTAAAAAAATCAAGACCTAGAGATTTTCCGAATATCTCTAAGCCTTAATTTGACTTTGATTATTTAACTCCAGTCCTATCCTTTATATATCTAAATCTAACTTCTCACAATCTGTATTTTAAAACAACATTACTTAAGATTTATAGAGATAATACCCCAACTCTCAATACCTGCACCTATCAGCATTAACAATAACCCTATTACTAGAACTATTGCCTCACTCCTACAAAACTTTAGCTCCCTTACACTTCTAGTTATTGTATTTTTTCCATCAGTAAGTAATAAATACTTATTTGCCAACCCACATGTAATAAGTAACTGTCCGTACATCTCAAGTAGTCCTGCATTATGCATAATATCAAAAGTTCTTAATAACCGTCCTATTAACGGTACACTGTTTGTATTCACTGTAAATGACCATGTGCCTAATGTGATAGCATTTAATGTAATATAAATAACAAACCCTATATATCCATAAGAGATATAGCATTCTTCATTTGCTTTCTTCTTTGCAACTAAACTTCCAATTAGAATCAATAAGATAGACATCATATTATACCCAAAGATCTGCATCGTACATATCCAAAATGTATTTGAAGTTTCAAAGTCAGCCATTCTATTTTTACTTAAAAGAAAACCTTGAGGTAATACAAAATAACTTATTATTGTAACTGAGAAAAAAACTATAAGAAAAATAAAAGTACACCATATCATTCTTGTCATAATACTTTGGTCATGTAATTTACATTTTAATATCTCTACTACTTTGTTATTTTTAACATCTCCTTGTAACGGATTCAATCTTACCCTCCTTTAACTTTTTTCATTTTAATTGGATAATGCAGTGGTAAACTCCATAACACCCTTTGCAAAATCTACCTTGAATTCAAACTTGCCAATACATCCTCTTTCAGTATATAAAGTGACTCTGCAAGCAATCTTATCATCTATTCAATATTTACCCATTCTATTCATGCGTTGTAATGCCACCTGATTAGCTATGCCCTCTACTACCATTTCTACACGAGTGCGTGCTGGTGGTAATTTACTTACTCATATCGATGACATACATGAATAATAGTCAGAAATTCTTCTATTTCTTTATAGTCTACATTCATTTTCTTCAAGTAGGTATCCGCTAACTGCCTTTTCATCTGAAGTAATACTTGTTTATTAGGTACTTCGTCTGATATGTCATCATGACTTACTAGAAAGTAAGTCCTTGCTACATCATACTGCCAAGGTCCATAACATACATTCATAAAATCAATAAGAAAGGCTTCCTTATGCTCTGTAACCATTATATTCATCGGGTGAAAATCACCATGTCATAGATAGTCTCCTTCTGGTAAATTCTTTATTTGCTCAATCAATACGTTCCCTTCTCTCGTATCCTTTGGGATTAATTGCATCAAAAAGTCTTTATACGACATAACTTCTCTTGTATGGTTTTGCAAGATCCTTGTATGTAATGTCACCAAAGTGTCTTCTAAAAACGTGGTGTCTTGTGTTTCAAGACAATACGCTAATAAACTTTTGCCATCTATTCTTTCATAAATAATGCCACTACGCTTATCGTTCGTTATTATTCCATAGCACCCTGGTACTGCTATATCTAGCTGCTTGATTTGATTTGCGTTATGCCATTCTCTCTCAATGGCTAATTGGGAATAACCCTCCCTAAACAATTTGCATACTTTGTCCTCTCCGTATTCAAAAACATCCGCAGTATTTCCCGTTGCTATTAAACTTTTCATTTCTCCCCTTCTCTCTATTAATTCCCCCATAGAATCCTACATCCCCATAATGACCAAGTTTGTTTACCTATTGTGTAAATATAAATTCTTCTGTAATGCTTATTACTTTATCTTGATAAACTTCAATTCTATAAGGAATTTTTTGTTCTTCTAGATGTTTATCTTGATAAGATGAAGCTTCTCTAAACTCTTGTACCTTAGATGTTTCATAGGTCCTATCGATGTTATCTTGTGCAAATTTCAAGTCAATATCTGTAAACTTATACATTGTATCATCTGTTAATTCAAAAGGTATAGCTTCCTTTACCTCATTATAAATATAATAGCCATTTGGCAAGTCATTTGCTACTGTTAATCCCAACTCTTCAATTCGACCTTGTTGCTCTGTTGTGATAATCTCGACTTCATCAATATAAACTACCTTATCTTTGATCCATAGATAACCCATCATTATTTCCGGCTGACATACCTTTTCTATTTCTTCCTTAATAAAGCTCACACTTCCTTTTGCTTTTCTACCTGTTACTGTACATCTATAACTCCCGCTTTTATCAATTCCTAGCGTAAATGACATGTTGGAACGATGTGTACCTGTATAAATGGCTTCCTCATTATCTTTTTTTACTTCTACCTCTACTTCCCCTGCATTTGTTACGATATTTATAGCCATCTGTTCCCCTTGGTTTATACTTAACACTTGTGAATCCATTCCATTAAACATATCGTACTCTATAATAAATTGATTCTCATTGCCCGATCTACTTCCATTAAATCCGACTGTTGCACATCCTGTTAGCAAAAAAACAACAAAAAAAGTACTTACTACCTTCTTTATCATTCAATCCCCTCTCTTCTCTCCTCATAGTAGCTATAATTATAAAATCACTCTACCTTAAACACTTATCCTTGTTAAAGTATATTCAAGATATTACCTCCACATAAGCATATGCTATACCCTCTTATTCTTTTACATACTTCTCTTATTCTATAGATTGAGTGGCTTGTTGAGATAAAATGTCCTCTACCACACTCCTGAAAAGTTTAGGATTATCAAAAAATATTAGGTGTCCTGTATCAGGTATACGTGTAACAGACTTACTAGGTGCCACTATTGTTTCATAATATCTTTCTACTAGTTCTATGGGAGTCGATACATCATATTCTCCTGTATACCATTGGATGTGGTTATCTTTATTTTCTTAGCCTGTATCCATCTCACTATCGCCCCCCTATAACATTCATCTATTTTTATTATTCATTTGTACCGTGGCACCCCTCCTTCCCCTCTTCATCGTATTTCACTATAATTATAGATACTACAATTATAATGCCTGTGGTGAGAATAGTTGGTATCGAATCAACACCAATTGGCCAACAAAAGCTTACTCCATTAATCATTGAATGGCACAAGATACAAAGCCACGTATTTTGAGTTATACGATAAATAGTAGCTAATGCAAAAGAAACGCCTACTACAAAGAAAGCAAATAAAACAAATGACATTTTACTTTGTCCTGTTCCAGCAACAAAAAAATGAGGTATATGCCAAAAGATCCATACTGTCGCAGTAATTAACGTTGCTGAGATAAAATTCATTTTAGATTCCAAGGTTGGTCCAAGTAAATATCTCCAACCAATCTCCTCTAAGCCCCCATCAAATACACATAATATGGTCATTACCAATGGCACATAGAATCTAACATTTTTATTTAAGGGTGAAGTTAATGCAACTACAATATATTGTAAAACTACAAATCCTAAAACCAGTAAATAATATTTATAGCTATCCTTAAACTTAAATATTATTTGTGTCAATTGTTTGATACTTGATACATACCTATACTTTAGAAGTATTACGCCAGCTACCACAGTAGGCATTAAAGTTCCTAAAACAAAGACTAAACTTCCCAATGGTGTATCTAGTAACAAGATTCCATATTGATTTCCCCAAATGACTACCCCTTTTAATAAAAATGATAAGACATATGAAAAAAATATATAGGCTAGTACTTGTTTGTTTGTTAAAATCATACTTTCTCCCCTCCTCTATATCAATTTAACATTTCCCCCTTGTATTAACGCATCTATTTATTGGCAATCTTTGCAATTGCTAATGGTACAATGAAAATAAGCCCCAGGGTTACAAGTTGATTAAAACGTTTAAATCCCACTCTATATACTATTTTATACCTAATATCAGTATTACTATTAGGTATAAAATTACTCAATATTTTTTAGATATTTATTCTGTCCCCACACTTTACCTCTAATAAAAAAAATCAAGACTTATAGTTTTTCAACACCTATAAGCCTTGATTTTACGTTGATTATTTTATTAATTTCACCACCACTTCATCTATTACATCTAGTACTTCTGAGGATCCTACACGTTTCACGAACTGATTCTCTTTTATTTTCCATTAAAGGCACTTTAGACCTTATACAAAAAATATAAGCCCCCTATGGCAACACCTCTTATTGACGAGGGTGTTCACTAAAGCATATGAAAACGCTATACGTTATACCTAAATCCTTTGTAGAGACTTTCTCCTATTTCAATTATCGTAACAAGTATAATAATCATCACAATCACCTTGGTCATCATCTCTGTTCCAATATCTGCATATTGGCCTATTACTTGCTCTATTTGACTATTCCATATATCCTGTGATGCAAAGATTAATAACATTACCCCATTTGATAGGGCTGAAGTCACTGCACATAAGATTCCCCTCTTTTTATTCCATATGCCCCACATCATTTTGAGACTTTCTTGAATCACGGTAATTAAAAAAGCAAGAAGAATGAATAACTTATAGCCTTGTAATACTTCAATATTGAAAGCAGGAATATTTATAAGTCCTTGACTTGTTGTATAAGAAAAACTCACTAGTTGAGGTGTAAGATATAATATACCGAAAAATACGGCAGAAATAATAATCGTCACTACACACCCTACTTTAGAAATAGCCGCTTTGGACGAAGGTACTGCTGGTAAATCTTTAATAGACCAGCTTGATTCTTTCTCTAAATTAACCCCATTATATTCAAAAAGTGCAAAAATAATGGTTACCCATGCAGCAGCCTGTAATAATACTTCAAAAACAGTC
>JBOFPL010000060.1:0-12131 GCA_051659885.1 Cellulosilyticaceae bacterium | reverse complement strand
GAGCATTCGGCTGTTAACCGAAGGGTCGTAGGTTCGAACCCTACTCGGGGAGTGAATATAGGGGCATAGTTCAGTTGGTAGAACGTCGGTCTCCAAAACCGAATGTCGTGGGTTCGAGTCCTGCTGCCCCTGTAGTTTTAAAAAAAAGTATGGCCCAGTGGTACAGTTGGTTAGCACGCCGCCCTGTCACGGCGGAGGTCGAGGGTTCGAGTCCCTTCTGGGTCGCTTAAAAAAAATCCCAAGCATTTAAAACGGTCGCTTAGCTCAGCTGGGAGAGCACCTGCCTTACAAGCAGGGGGTCGCAGGTTCGAGCCCTGCAGCGACCATGCCTAAAGAAATTTAGGACAAGTTACAAAATATGGCGGAATAGCTCAGTTGGCTAGAGCACATGGTTCATACCCATGGTGTCGGGGGTTCGACTCCCTCTTCCGCTACTTATTGAGAAGATTACAGTAAATGTAATCTTCTTTTGTTTTATATAAAGAGAAAATGGATAATATAGTATTGAAGGAGTGAGAGTATGCTTAGAATAGGAATGGGATATGATGTGCATAAATTAGTAGAAGAGAGAAAGTTGATTATCGGAGGAGTGGAAATTAATCATACATTAGGACTATTAGGACATTCTGACGCAGATGTATTACTTCATGCTATTATGGATGCGCTCTTAGGAGCAGCAGCATTAGGTGATATTGGAAAGCACTTTCCTGATACAGATGCGAAGTATAAAGGGATTTCTAGTATTAAATTACTTGAACATGTAGGTGAATTGCTTCAGGAAGAAAAAATCACAATAAATAATATCGATGCTACAATTATTGCACAGAAACCTAAGATGGCACCACATATTACTCAAATGAGAGAAAATATAGCAAATGTATTAGGAGTTACTATGGATCAGGTTAATATAAAAGCTACTACAGAAGAAGGGCTTGGATTTACAGGTGCAGAACAGGGGATAGCAAGTCAAGCAATTGTTTTGCTAGATAAATAATATAGTGGTTGAAACAATTACAGGGTTATATTATAATAAAGTAAGTTTTGTAAATAATTAAATGTACAATGTATCACATAAAAATAGATTTAATATACTAGAGTAGGTAGAGTTAAAGGCAATGAAGGAAAGAGTAATATCTTTAATTTATGACAGAGAGAGGTTTAACAGCTGAAAGAACCTTATAAATCAAAGATATGAAGTGCATTCTGGAGCTGAATATGCGAAGTAGTAGTAGTGTATTCCGTATAACTGCGTTAAGGTTTAATGAGATAAAGCATAGTAATATGCTTTAAACAGAGTGGAACCGTGAGCTAAGCCTTGCCTCTGAGAAGAGAGCAGGGCTATTATTATGTTTGGAGGGATTTGCTATATGGGGTATATTAGAGAACAGATAGAAGTGATTAAATTAAGAGATCCAGCTATTAAAAATTCAGCTGAGGTATTTTTATATCCTAGTTTTTATGCCATATTATTTCATAGATTGGCTCATAAATTATATGAAAAAGAATACTATTTTTTGGCAAGATTGATCTCTCAATTATCAAGAGGATGGACTGGGATAGAAATTCACCCAGGAGCAACTATAGGAAAAGGTTTTTTTATTGATCATGGAATGGGTGTAGTAATTGGAGAAACCTGTGAAATTGGAGAAAATGTAACACTTTATCATGGGGTTACTTTAGGGGGAACTGGTAAAGATCATGGAAAAAGACATCCTACGATAGGTAATAATGTAATGATTAGTACAGGAGCTAAAATACTAGGGCCTTTCAAGGTAGGAGATAATTCTAGAATTGCAGCAAATGCTGTAGTTTTACAAGAGGTTCCAGAAGATTCTACGGTTGTAGGTATTCCAGGAAGGGTTGTCAGAATAAGAGGAGAAAGAGTAAATCCTTGCAACACATTAGATCAAGTAAAAATACCGGACCCTGTTCAAATGGAAATTTGTAAACTGACTAATTTGATAGAAGAACTACAAAAGCAGGTAGAAGGTTTAGAAGAACAAGTCAATCAAAAAAAAATATCACATCAATACCATTGTACCAATCCAGAATGTATAGGGAAAGAGGTATGTGATAACTATAGAAAAAATGAATAACGAAGGAAGGAATAAAAAATGATAAAAATCTATAATACATTAACTAAGCAAAAAGAAGAATTTAAACCTATTGAAGAAAATAAAGTAAGGATGTATGTATGTGGACCCACTGTATATAATCTTATACATATAGGGAATGCAAGACCATATATTGTATTTGATACAGTAAGAAGATATTTTGAAACATTGGGCTATAATGTCAATTACGTACAAAACTTTACAGATGTAGATGATAAGATTATTAAAAAAGCAAATGAAGAAGATAAAACGACAGATGAATTAGTCTCTTATTACATTGAAGAAACCCTTAAAGATGCTTCTAATCTAAATATAGAAAAAGCAACTCACCATCCAAGGGTAACAGAAGAGATAGAGAATATTATTCAAATGATCCAGACGCTAATAGAAAAAAAGTTTGCTTATGAAGTAAGTGGTACGGTATACTTTGATACAGAAGCATTTGAAGGGTATGGGAAGCTTTCTAAAAAGGTATTAGATGAATTAGAGGCAGGAGCTAGAATTCAAGTAGCAGATGAAAAGAAAAATCCTATGGACTTTGTACTGTGGAAACCAAAGAAAGAAGGAGAGCCTTTCTGGATGAGTCCATGGAGTGAAGGAAGACCAGGATGGCATATAGAATGTTCAGCTATGGCTAAGAGATATCTTGGTGATACAATAGATATTCATGCGGGTGGGGAGGATCTAGTATTTCCACACCATGAAAATGAAATTGCTCAAAGTGAAGGTGCAAATGGAACAACATTTAGCAATTATTGGATGCATAATAGCTTTTTAAATATTGATAATAAAAAAATGTCTAAATCACTTGGGAACTTCAAAACATTACGTGAGGTAGGAGAAGTTTTTGGGTATGATGTAGTAAGATTTTTCATGCTAAGTGCACACTATAGAAGTCCACTTAACTTTAGTGCAGATCTTATGGAATCAGCTAAGAGTGGATTAGAGCGTATTAAAAATTGTATGAGTAATTTAGAGTTCGCATTAAGTAATGAGAATAATTTAGCAATAAGTAAGCAAGAAGAAGAATTACTTTTAGAATTACCTAAATATGAAGAGAAGTTTCATGAAGCAATGCAAGATGATTTTAATACAGCTGATGCGATTAGTGTGATATTTGAAATAGTTAAATTTGCAAATACTTATACAAAAGAAAATGCATCAACTAAATTTGTAGAAAAAGTGTATGAAGAGCTTAAGAAGTTAATTGATATACTAGGATTGATTTATACAAAAGAAAATGAACAAATTAATGGTTTATCTGATGAAGAAATTGGAGAATATATTAAGCAAAGAATAGATGCAAAAAAAGCAAAGAATTTTGGAGAAGCAGATAGAATTCGTGAGTTCTTAAAAGAAAATGGCGTATTAATAGAAGATACTCGAGAAGGAGTACGTTTTAAACGTATTTAAAATAAGGAGAATTTTATGGACCAAAAAGCAAGTATGCTACTAGGCAAAACAGCAGAGACTAATCAACGTAGTCCAAGAGAGTATTCACCATTAGCGTTAGCTTATATTGGAGATGGTGTTTATGAGATTTTTGTACGTACACATGTATTAAGTAAAGGTAATGCACCTGTAAATAAATTGCATAAAGCTTCTAGAGAGTTAGTAAGGGCGGAGGCACAAGCGAAAATTTATAGAGTAATAGAACCAGTCCTTACTGATGAGGAAAAAGAAGTATTGAGAAGGGGTAGAAATGCTAAAAGTATTTCTACTCCAAAAAATGCTGATATAAGGGATTATAGGTATGCAACTGGTTTTGAGGCACTTATAGGTTACCTCTATTTAGATAAGCAAATCGAACGTATAGAGGAACTGATCGCTACAGGGATAGAAGGACTTATAGGGGCAAAGGAGGATGAAAATGGCAAGTAACACAGGAAAGTTTATTAAAGGTACACTAATCCTATCTTTAGCAGCTTTATTAGCAAAGGTATTAAGTGCTTTTTTTAGAGTACCTCTAACAGCATTAATTGGAGATGTAGGTATGGGATATTATGGATATGGATATCCTATCTATACTTTATTTACTGCAATAGCTATAATAGGAATTCCATCAACCATGGCAAAATTAATAGCTGAAAAAAGAGTATTAGGAAAGTATCAAGAAGCGCATCAAATTTTCAAATATACAATGGCACTTATGATTGTAGTAGGATTAATTATGGCAGCCTTACTAGGATTAGGGGCACCTGTAATGATAGATTTATTTAAATGGGAACAGCCAACTATTTATTCTTTATGGGGATTAAGTTTAAGCCCAATATTTGTATGCATTATGGGAGTATACCGAGGCTATTTTCAAGGTATGCAAAATATGGTACCTACGGCTATTTCACAGGTACTAGAAAATTTAGGCCGAGTAGTAGTTGGGCTTACATTAGCTAGTGTATTGATGCCAAATGTAGGGTATGCAGCAGGAGGAGCTTCATTTGGAGCTGTAGCTGGGGGGATATGTGGAGCTACAGTATTAGCAATTCTCTACATAAAGCATAAACCTAGTATCCAAGAAGAGATTAAGCGTGATAGAAATAAAAAAATAGAATTAGATTTTAAGAAGGTTGCAAAGCTAGTTTTAGCAATAGCTATTCCAATATCTATTGGAGCTGCAGTTAATTCTGTGATGACGTTTATGGATTCAGCTTTAGTTACAGCACGATTATTAGAATATGGTTTAACAGATATAGCAGCAACGGCATCATTTGGCCAATTAACAAAAGTAGCTACATTTATTAATTTCCCACTTACTTTTGGAATGGCACTTGTAACAGGTGTTGTACCAGCCATATCAGAAGCAGTTGCTAAAAAAGATCAAGAAGAAGTGCAAAGTAAAATTGAACTAGGATCTAGATTTGCTTTATTAATTTCACTGCCAGCGTCAGTAGGATTGGCTGTATTAGCAACACCTATAATGAATTTTATTTACCCAGGAGCACCAGAAGGGGCAAATATTCTAATGGTGTCAGCATTAAGTATTGCTTTTATTATGTTAGGACAAGCTTTTACAGGGATTCTACAAGGAATGGGAAGTGTATGGGTACCTGTAAAAGGACTAATTATTGCAGCATTAGTAAAAGGGATATTAAACTTTATACTAGTGGCTACTCCATTACAAGCAACAGGAGCAGCAGTAGCTTCTATTATTGGATATGCAGTATTTACAACTTATAATTATATAGCAATAAGAAAACAAACAGGATTTAAATTAAATGTAGCACTTGTTATTATTAAACCTATCATTGCTTCTGCTATTATGGGAGTATGTGCATGGGGGGCATATAAAGGTCTATCACTTGTCATGGATAATACATCAATGTTGAATAATGCCATTATGACATTAGGAGCAGTTGGTGTAGGTGGCATTGTATACCTTGTTGTCATATTATTAATAGGTGGTATATCAAAAGAAGATATCAAAGAGATGAGATCAAAAAAGGAGAAATAATATAAATGGAAAATAACAATCAAGCACCTAAGAAGTACACTAGAAAGCCAAACTATAGACCCAAAAAGAATAATAATCAAGTAGAAAACAACCAAGAAAAAGGGCAAGAAAGAAATCAAGAAAGAAATCAAGAAAGAAATCAAGAAAGAAACCAAGAAAAGAATACAGGATATAGACCACAGAAGAAACAAGGCTACAGACCTAATAAGCCAAGAAGAAATACAAGAGAAGAAGTAGTAGCAAATGAAGAGATTACAATAGATGAAAATATTTTATTTGGAAGAAATTCAGTAATTGAAGTACTTAAATCTGGAAGAGATATTGAAAAGATTTTAGTACAAAAAGGTGCGACAGAGGGATCAATTAAAAAAATATTAGCAGATGCTAAAAGTAAAGGGATTGTACTTCATGAAGTAGAAAAATCTAAATTAGATGAACTAACATCTATGGAAAAACATCAGGGAGTCGTTGCTTATGTTTCAGCACAAAAATATGTAGAGATAGATGAAATATTGAATGATGCGAAGTCAAAAGGACAAGATCCATTTATTCTTATCTTAGATAATATTCAAGATCCACATAACTTAGGAGCGATTATTCGTTCTGCACATAATGCAGGAGTACATGGAATTATTATTCCAAAGAGAAGAGCTGTAGGATTGACTTCAACAGTATCTAAAGCTTCAGCTGGAGCTATTGAATATATGAAAGTGGCTAAAGTAACTAATATTGCACAAGCTATAGAAGATTTAAAAGCAAAAGGTATTTGGGTAGCATGTGCAGATATGGATGGAGAAATTATCTATACAGATAACTTACGCGGACCTATCGGAATTGTAATTGGTAGTGAAGGCGAAGGGATTTCTAAGCTTGTGAAGAGCAAATGTGATTTTGTAGTAAGTATTCCTATGTATGGAAAAGTAACTTCATTAAATGCATCTGTAGCGGCTAGCCTTTTAGTTTACGAAGTAGTAAGACAAAGATATTTCTAAATACAAATAACCTCCAAGCTAATAGTTAGTTTGGAGGTTATTTTAAATTTTATCTTTTTTCATTTTATCTTTTAGAATGGTATGTACAATAAGCGAAAGTAGTGGAAAAAGTGTGCCAGAAAAAATATTAGGTAATAAAAACCAATAGATAACAGGCATTTTCCAAATACCATAGGCCAACCAATAAACACTAAAAATTACAAAAAGGGAAATAATGAAATTAAGAATAGTTAATTTATATTTTGTTGTTAGAGATAGTTTTGGAGATAAGTAAACTATTAGCCAACAAGAAAACAAGAGTAAAAGCACAATAAGAAAAATATCCATAAAAGTAATCCCTCCTAGTAGTATTATAACGGTATCTTAACAAATTTCAACATTTATAGTATACTAAAAGTAATATCTTGAGGGGAGAATAAAGAATATTAGAATGCAGCTTACTTAAAAAGTTTGAAAATCTACGTAAGAGAAATGTAGGTTAAGGAGGAAACTATGGGTGTTGTGAATCTTAAGATAAGCCAGTTAGAAAATTTATCTGATGAAGTTCTGATTGAGTACTACAGAGAAGGGCATAAGCAAGCTATAGAAGTACTTGTTCAAAGGTATAAGACCTTTGTTAGAAGAAAAATAAAATCTAATTATTTTGTAGGAGCAGATAAAGAGGATTTAATTCAAGAGGGGATGATCGGTTTATTTAAAGCAATTTGTGATTATAATCCTATCAAAGATGCAAGTTTTAGATCGTTTGCTACTTTATGTATTACTAGACAAGTAAGTACAGCTTTTAAAACAGCAACTAGACAAAAACATATACCACTTAATACAAGCATATCACTTAACTTACCTATTAATAATGAAGAAGATGAGAATGTAACATTAATGGATACGATTAAGGGAGAGAATGGCATTACTCCAGAAGAGGTTGTAATTCATCAAGAGGATTTAAAAAGGTTACAAAAGCAGATGAAAGAATGTTTAAGTGAGTTAGAATGGCAAGTAATTAATATGCATAGTGAGGGCAAAAATTATCGTGAAATTGCTAAAGAGTTAAATAAGCCGGATAAAAGTATAGATAATGCATTACAACGTATAAAACGCAAATTAGGGAATTGTGTTTAAGAATGGAGAGAGATATATATGCAATCTAATAAAATAACAAAATTAACATCATTAGCAGAAACAAAGTTCTTGAATTTATATGATGCAGAATTTAAAAATAAGAATCAGCAAGATAAACATTGGATTATTGCATCAAGAAAAAACTATGAAGTACTTTCAGATCAATATTTTAATGAAGGAATAGAAAAAGTAGATGCAGTAGTTATAGCTGCTTTACATAAAGAGAGCGAAAAGCTAGTGCTTATTAAACAATTTAGGATTCCTTTAAATGATTATATTTATGAATTACCAGCAGGTTTAATTGATTCTAACGAAAGTATTGAATCAACTTTAGCTAGAGAATTAAAAGAAGAAACTGGACTAGAGTTATTGGAAATAAAAGGAGATTTGGGTAAAGAAAAAGTTTACCTATCAGCTGGGATGACAGAAGAATCTGCTGCACTTGTATATTGTACATGTGATGGAGAAATATCATCAAATTACTTAGAAGCGGATGAAGATATAGAGCCTATACTTGTTTCTAGAGAACAGGCAAGTCAGATGTTAAAATTAAAAGATATAAAAATAGATATTAAGGCATATATGCTATTGCAAGCATTTAGTAAATTAGGAAAAGAATGGTTTCAATAAAAAAAGAAGTAGAAAATCTACTTCTTTTTTATGTGCTAATTCATATGGAGGTATGAATTAACCTAGTATATTTGCACAAAGTGCATTTTAATATTTGTTTAATTTAAATAATTCCACTACAAATGTATTATAACTAAAACGTTATAGTAAGTCAAGACTAAAAATAAAAATGTCGAAAAAAGTCAAACACTATAATTATATTAAATTTAAAAATTAAATATTTAATTTTTAAATAAATTAGTCTATCCAGTTATTATTATAGACAATACATATAGAATCTATTCAGACAAAACTAAAACATATGTTATAATGATGAAAAGTATATGAGAAAGAGGGTCGTGATATGAATTGGCTAGAACAATTAGTAGACTATACGCCTTATAATGAACAAGAAACAAAAGATAAAGAATTGATTTTACAGTGTCATGAAGCTTTTAATGAATTATTAACAAGAAAAAATGTAACGGCACATCTGACAGGATCAGGATTTATTTTAAATAAGAGTAGAGATAAGGCATTAATGATTTATCATAATATTTATCAATCATGGTCATGGACAGGGGGACATGCAGATGGACAAGAGGATTTGTTAGCGGTGGCATTAAAAGAGGCACAAGAAGAAACAGGGGTAAAAAATATAAAACCTATTACAACGGACCTTATTGCGATAGATTCATTACCTGTGATAGCTCATATAAAGCATGAAAAATTTGTTTCTTCACACCTGCATCTATCTTTTGCATATTTGTTAGAAGCAGATGAAACAGATGAACTAATCATTAAGCCTGATGAAAATAGTGGAGTGAAATGGTTGTCCTATGATGAAGTGATAGCTTGTGCAGAAAAAGAACCTCATATACAGTATGTATATAAGAAGATATTAGAAAGAGCAAAAATGTATAAATAAGCAAATATAATTAAAAAGAGTAGTATATAGTTAACTTGATGGAGAACTATATACTACTCTTTTTAGTTAATCAATAACATTTTGAGGTGTACCATTTAGCCATTTTTTAATATTATCTAAAACAATAAGGGCTCTTTTTTCAAGAGCTTCAACAGTTGCAAATGCAATATGAGGGGTTACAAGTGTATTTGGAGTATGGAAAAGAGGATGATCCTCAGCAATAGGAGGTTCTATCTCAAATACATCAATTCCTGCACCACCAATTTGACCTGTATTCAAAGCATTAGCAAGAGCATGGCTATCTACAACTGGTCCCCTAGCCGTATTAATGAGGATTGAATGAGGTTGCATAAGAGACAAACGTTCTTTATTAATTAAATGCTTTGTGGAGACATTTAGAGGAACATGGAGAGAGATAATATCACAAGAAGAAAGAAGTGTATCTAGATCTGTATAATGAATATCTGTATTCTCTTTGAGTGTACGGCTATAAGCATAGACCTCGCATCCAAAAGCTTTAGCGATTTGAGCTACTTTCATGCCTATAGCTCCCGTTCCAATGATTCCAAATTTTTTACCTTCTAATTCAAAGCCAATTAACCCTGATTTAGTACCCTGATTTCTAACTGTTTGATCACAAGCGATCATATTTCTATAGAGAGAAATAATCATTCCAAAAACTAAATCAGCGACTGCAGCATTGGAGTACCCCGCACAATTACAAACAGTAATACCATTAGCTTTACAAGTATCCAGGGCAATGTGATCTACTCCGGTAAAAGCTACTGCTAACATTTTAAGAGAAGGACATCCATTGATTACTTCACTGCTAAGGGGTAAGTTAGAAACAGCAATAATATCTGCATCTTTACCTCTGGAGATAAGTTCAGCGGTATCTTCTGTGCGTGTATCATAATAAATAATTTCTAATTCAGTTCCTAGAGTCTGATGAGCTAAAGTTAAAAGTTTTTCTTGAGCGACACCTAATGGTTCAATAATAACTAATTTCATATTTTCATCCTTTCAGAAATAGAAGCATTAATAAATTTAATAATAAAATAGTTTTGGGTAAAGTGTCAAATAAATTAAGAAAAAATAAATTATATAAGAGTTCATTATGGAACTATAAAACTTTTAAAATTTAAAGATAGGATAAATGATAAGAAGTTTAAATGAGATAGTAGTAATCTTTAAATGAATATAAATAAAAAGACCAGTAATATAAATTACTGGTCTAAAAATAGCTGCTAACCGGAATCGAACCGGTGACCTCTACACTACCAATGTAGTGCACTACCGACTGTGCTATAGCAGCATACTAAGGATTAGTACATAATTGATTATAACATGAAGTAAATTGGATGGCAACACAAAATCATGAAATTATTTGCAGGAGTATATTTAATTTAAATAGGTGGCTGATTTATAATAACTTAAAGAAGTTGTCATACATAAATGTTGTGAGAGGGAGGGTATATTAGGTATAATAGAAATAAGAAAAAACAAAAGATGAGGTAAATTATGAAAGAAATTAGTATATTTGATGTCATAGGACCTAATATGATTGGGCCATCTAGTTCTCATACAGCAGGAGCATTACGTATTTCATTAATGGTAAAAAAAATAGTTAATAAAAGGATAAAATCAGCTAAATTTGTGCTATATGGCTCTTTTGCAAAAACTTATAAGGGGCATGGAACAGACCGTGCACTAGTGGCTGGGATATTAGGGATGGAAACAGAAGATGAACGTATTAAAGATGCTTTTATCTATGCACAGAAAGATGGTTTAAGTTATAGCTTTGATGTGAATGAAGAAAATACAGATTACCATCCTAATACAGTAGATGTCATAGTAACGGACGAATGTGGTGATGTAACCACTATTACAGGATCATCTATTGGCGGTGGAAACATAAAAATTATAAAAATTAATGGGATGGAAGTTGAATTCACAGGAGAGTACTTTACACTACTAGTTAAGCAAAAGGATACTCCAGGTATTGTGGCACATATTACAAAGTGTTTAAGTGAGTATGATATTAATATTGCCTTTATGCGACTATATAGAGAAGATAAAGGTATGATTGCCTATACAATTATAGAAGCAGACGAACAGATTAATGAAGGTGTTATCCAAAAAATAAAAGAAAACCAATCTATAGTAGATGTAAAAATTATAGAAGGTATGTAAAACAAGGAGAAAATTAAATGTTTAAAAATGCAGTAGAACTTTTAAATATATGTAAACATGAGGGAATACCGATTTGGCAAGCTATGTTAGAAAGAGAAATGCAAATCTCTCATAAAAGCAAAGATGAGATATGGGCAGCGATGCAGCACTCTTACGACATTATGAAACATGCTATAGAGAGAGCATTGACAGAGGATTTAGTTTCTATTGGCGGGTTGATAGGTGGAGAGTCTAAGCGAATATTTAGTAGACGTAATGAATCAGTATGTGGCTCATTAATGAGTAAGACCATTAGTTATGCAATGGGAGTATTAGAAGTTAATACATCAATGGGATTGATAGTAGCAGCGCCGACAGCCGGTTCATCGGGTGTTATACCAGGTGTTTTTGTAGCACTTCAAGAAGAGAATGGTTTTACAGACGAACAAATGGTACAAGCACTCTTTAACGCTGGTGCAGTAGGTTACCTGATTACAAGAAATGCTACAGTATCAGGAGCAGAAGGCGGTTGCCAAGCAGAAGTTGGCTCAGCATCAGCAATGGCAGCATCAGCAGTAGTAGAGCTCATGGGAGGAACACCAGAACAATGCTTATATGCAGCAAGTACAGCGATGGCTAATATACTAGGACTTGTATGTGATCCAGTTGCAGGGTTAGTAGAAGCACCATGCCAAAGCAGAAATGCAATGGGAGCCTCTAATGCACTCCTAAGCGCAGAAATTGCC
>JBOFPL010000059.1:0-7037 GCA_051659885.1 Cellulosilyticaceae bacterium | reverse complement strand
GATGGTATCGATTGGCAAATCAATCATGAGCCAATCAGCTTTGAAGGAGACAATGAAGAAATCTTAAAAAGAGAGTATCGCTATGACCCAAGAGTATGTTGGATTGAAGATAGATATTATGTAACATGGTGTAACGGATACCATGGGCCTACAATTGGTGTAGCTTATACATACGACTTTAAAACATTCCATCAAATTGAGAATGCTTTCTTACCTTACAATAGAAATGGTGTTATGTTCCCAAGAAAGATTGATGGACGCTATGCAATGGTAAGTAGACCAAGTGATACAGGTCATACACCATTTGGAGATATTTTCTATAGCCAAAGTCCGGATATGACATTCTGGGGGATGCATAGACATGTCATGTCAACTTACAAAGGTGATGAATCTGCATGGCAATCAACTAAGATTGGCGCAGGCCCAATCCCAATCGAAACAGATGAAGGATGGTTAATGATTTACCATGGCGTACTCAATAGTTGTAATGGATTCGTTTACAGTTTTGGAGCAGCTATCTTAGATCTTGAAAAACCATGGATTGTAAAATATAGAACTAAACCTTACTTACTTTCACCACAAGAGCTTTATGAGTGTGTAGGAGATGTACCCAATGTAGTATTCCCATGTGCAGCCCTTACAGATAGTGACACAGGAAGAATTGCTATTTACTACGGATGTGCAGATACAGTAACAGGACTTGCATTTGCTCAAGTAGATGAGTTAGTTGAATATATTAAAGCTAATTCACTTTAAGTGAGATAAAGTATTTACTAAATGCCCTATGAGGGAACTCGTAGGGTGTTTTTAAAAGTAAAATAGAAATCAGAAAATTTAAAATAAAAATCTAATTAATCTTCAAAGGGGAGTTGGAAAAATGGAGGAGAATCAGGTAATCATGCAAGAAGAAGCGGTTGAGGGGGTAGATGAACAAGAGGTGGTAGAAGAAAGAGGAGAAGTAGAGGAAGGTGTACATACCTATAGTAGTGCTGATGAGTATGTGGCACCAACAGACCCTAAAACTTTGGAACGATTAGAGTGGTTTCAGGATCAGAAATTAGCTTTGATGATGCACTGGGGAGCGTATTCACAGTTAGGGTTAGTGGAGTCATGGGCACTTAGTGATCAAGATGCAGAATGGTCAAGACGTGGTGTGGATTGGGAAGTAACAAATGAGGAGTTTAAAGCGCAGTATAGGGATCTTAATAAAACTTTTAATCCGATAAGATTTAATCCAGAAGAATGGGCAGACTTAGCTGAAGAAGGTGGGTTTAAATATCTTGTGTTTACAACCAAACATCATGATGGATTCTGTATGTGGGATACGCAGTATTCTGATTACAAAATTACAGGAGAAGATTGTCCATTCCATACCCATAAATATGCGGATATCTGTGGGCATCTTTTTGAAGCAGTAAGAAAAAAAGGATTAGGTATTGCTGCGTACTTCTCAAAAGCAGACTGGCATGTACCTTCTTATTGGACATCTGATATGGAAAGAGGATCATTTACATGGAGAGGACCTTCTTATAAACCAACAGAGCACCCTGAGTTATGGGAAGAGTTCGTACAGTTTACACATAATCAATTGATGGAACTTTGCACGGAGTATGGCAAAATAGATATTCTTTGGTTTGATGCAGGATGGGTATGCCCACAAAATGGGCAGGACATTCGTCTTGGTGAAGTGGTAGATAAGATTAGAAAGTTCCAACCATGGATTTTATCTGCAGACCGAACAGTGGGTGGACCTTATGAAAATTATGTGACACCTGAGCAGTGTATCCCATCTAAACCATTAGGTGTACCATGGGAAAGCTGTATCACCATGGGAACTTCTTTCTCTTTTGCCTATGAAGATCAGTATAAGTCACCAAGAGAGCTTGTACATATGTTAGCTAATATCGTAGCCAAAGGTGGAAATTTAGCACTTAACGTAGGACCACAGCCAGATGGTAGAATACCTAGAGGTGCTATCCGAAGTATCAAAGGTCTAGGGGCATGGTTAAAAGTATATGGTGAAGCGATTTATGGCACAAGGGTATGTGCACCTTACTGTGTCGATGAATTTGTATTTACTAAGAAAGGCTCAGATGCATATGCACTTCACTTATATGAAGAAAATGCTAAGGTTGAACAAAAACAATTCATTCCATACACAGAAGCAGTAACTCAGATTACGCTTGTAGGTAGTAATGAGGCAATACCGTTTGAGCAGGTATCAGAAGGGGTATGGGTAACCTTACCAGAGGCAGCATTAGAACAGACACCGATTGCACATGTCTTCAAAATGGTATAACAAATAAATCAAAGCCCACTAGAATATGGTTTAATCTAGTGGGCTTTCTAAGATGCGTTCTTGGAGCAAAATCTTTTTGGGTTTAGGATTACGATAAAGTAGTCTATAAATAACTTCAGCAGCATGATAGCCAATCTGATAAGGATTCTGGTCAATGATAATGGGTTTGCATGAGAGTAGGTCTAGGTAACCTTCAAATTCATTATCAAAAAGCATAAGTGACAGGTCTTCTGGCATACGTAGTTTTCTTTGATTAAGCAAGCGAATGAGGGGTGGACCATAACCTGTGCTAGTGGTAATAAGCGCAGTTAGTTCAGGGTGAATAGATAAATACTGTTCCACTAGGGAAATAAAATTCTCGTCGCTAGGTTCACAAAAAAGTTGTAGGCTAGGGTTACAGCTACCAGTGAAATCAATAAGAGCTTGCTGATGAGCATTATTTCTTTCAAACACGGAACTTGCAGCTGAGGGGTGTAGACCGATAAAACCAATTTGAGTATGTCCTTTATCAATAAGATACTTGGTACCATTGTAGGCTGCTGTATAGTGATCACAAGCGACATAACTAATGTTGAGATCTGGCAGATAGCGATCAATCAGTACCACGGGAAAGTTGCTTAAACTGAGTTTAACGATTTCTTTATTGTAAGTGCTATGGTCTACAGGAAAGATAATAAGCCCTTTACACTGACTTTGAAGGGCAGTCTGAATCATGAGTTCTTCCAGGTGTTGATTACAATTAGTGACCATAATGCTGAGATTAAGGGAATGAGTTTGTAAATAATCTTGAACACCTGAAGCAATGTGACTAATGAATTTACCTTGAATACCAGGGACAATGAGACAAATCGTAGCATTTTGTGAAGCTGTATGAAGTAACTCTAATGTATTTGCTTCCGGGGAGATAAATGTACCTTTGCCTTGCATGCGATACACTAAACCATCTTTTTCTAAAGACAAAATTGCATTTTTAGCGGTAATACGACTAGCTCCAAACTTAAGTGCTAACTGGTTCTCCGAAGGAAGTTTAAAGTGTGGGGTATGTTTATGTTTTTCAATAATTTCAAGCAGATATTTTCGCATACTAATATAAAGGGGTTCGCTAGGGTTCATAAAGGCTCCTTCGTTTGTTTATACCAAGTATATCAAGTTTGTTAGGGATATAGGTTGGATGAATTGAATATAGAATAATTTTAACCTAAAATCTAATTAATAAGAATAGAGAGTTATAAAATTAAAATAAAAAGTAGAGGATGGGCACACAATGGGAAAAACTTTACCACAATCAATGAAGCATTTAATGGAGCAAGTGAATAGTCAATTAGGAACAGATGAAAAGCTGATTAAGATGTTTGAAAACTGTTATACCAATACATTAGATACAACTGTGAAGCAGTTAGAAGATGGTACAACTTATGTCATCACAGGAGATATTCCAGCAATGTGGCTGAGAGATTCTGTATGTCAGCTAAGACCTTACTATGTGCTTGCCTCACAAGATGAAGAGATTGCAGATATGATAGAAGGATTGGTGAAAAGACAAATGAAGTATATTCTCATTGATGCCTATGCCAATGCATTCAATGAAGAGCCAAACGGCAACTGTTGGGAAAAAGACGAAACAGATGCTTGTGATTGGATTTGGGAAAGAAAGTATGAAATCGATTCCCTGTGCTTCCCACTTCAAATGAGTTATTTACTTTGGAAAAATACAGGTCGCACCACTCAGTTTGATGATCAGTTCAAACAAGCTGTGAGACGCATCCTGGAAGTATGGAGAACAGAGCAAGATCATGAAAATCAATCACCTTATAGTTTTGTAAGGAAAAACTGCTACTTCACAGATACTTTATCAAGAGATGGAAAAGGTGCACTTGTAAAGTCAAATATTGGGCTCACCTGGTCAGGCTTTAGACCAAGTGATGATGCATGTACTTATGGGTACCTCATCCCTTCTAATATGTTTGCAGTGGTAGTACTAGGCTATGTAGAAGAGATTGCAAAAGAAATCTTGGGAGATGAAGCGTTAGCGCAAGAAGCACATACACTAGCAGAGGCAATTAGAACAGGAATCGAGACATATGGAACGGTGAATCATTATAAATTTGGGAAAGTGTATGCTTATGAAGTCGATGGATTTGGTAGCTACAATATCATGGATGATGCTAACTTACCAAGCCTTTTAGCCATGCCATACATAGGGTATGTTTCAGAAGATGATGAAGTGTACCAAAATACAAGGAGAATGATTTTAAGTGAAATGAATCCTTATTTCTATAAAGGGACTGCAGCAGAGGGAATCGGTAGCCCACATACACCAGTCAATTATATTTGGCATATTTCCCTTGCGATGCAAGGATTAACCTGTAGTGATAAAGCTTACAAAAAACAGATTTTAGAAGTCATGAAAAATACAGATGGGGGCAAAAACCTCATGCATGAAGGCTTTAATGTAGATAACCCAGAAGAGTATACAAGAGAGTGGTTCTCCTGGGCCAATGCGATGTTTAGTGAACTTGTATTAGACTACTGCGGATTTAAAGTGAAAAGATAAGGGGGAAAAATGAATGAAAAAAGCACATGTGATTTCACACACACACTGGGATAGAGAATGGTACTTGCCTTATGAAATGCACCATATGCTCTTGGTAGAGTTTATGGACACCTTGCTTGAGACAATGGAAAATGATTCTGAGTATAAAAGTTTTCATTTAGATGGCCAAACGATCATATTAGAAGATTACTTACAAGTAAGACCTGAGAAAAAAGAACAACTCATAAAGCTCATTCAAGAGGAAAGAATCATCGTAGGACCATGGTATATCTTACAAGATGAGTTCTTAACCAGTAGTGAAGCCAATATTCGTAACTTACAAATCGGACATAAAGATGCAGCAAAGTATGGAAAGGTTTCTAAGATTGGATACTTCCCAGATTCCTTTGGAAATATGGGGCAAGCACCTCAAATCCTAAGAGAAGCAGGGATAGATACAGCTATCTTTGGACGTGGTGTTAAACCAACAGGATTTAATAATACAGTAGGCGAGGGTGATAAATTTGAATCACCTTACTCAGAGATGTACTGGGAAAGTAAAGATGGTTCAAAGGTACTGGGGATCCTATTTGCTAACTGGTATAGCAACGGCAATGAAGTGCCAGTAGATCAAGAAGTAGTGAAACCTTATTGGGATAGCCGATTAGCAAATGCAGGTAACTATGCTTCAACAGACCATCTCCTTTTCATGAATGGTTGTGACCATCAGCCTGTACAAACTGATTTATCTCAGGCACTTGATAAGGCACGTGAACTTTATCCAGATGTAGAATTCATCCATTCTAATTTTGCAGACTATATCCAAGCTGTCAAAGACAATGTACCAGACAACCTAAAGGTGATTCAAGGGGAGCTGAGAAGCCAGCAGACTAATGGGTGGTATACTTTAGCTAATACAGCCTCTTCACGTATTTATATTAAACAAATGAATGCTAGATGCCAGATGCTCTTTGAAAAAGTAGCAGAACCACTTGCAACAATGGCGTATGATTTGGGCAAAGCTTATCCGCACCATCTCTTCGAATATGGTTGGAAAGTACTCATGCAAAACCACCCACATGACAGTATTTGTGGCTGTAGTGTAGACTCTGTACATCGTGAAATGGTGACACGCTTTGAAAAAGCAGAAGCTGTTGCGCAGCATATTATCAATGAATCAATGAACTATCTTGTAGATCATATGGATACCACAACACTTCCAGGTGTAGGAGCAGGTGCACAGCCTGTACTTGTAGTGAATACAACAGGATGGACTAAGTCTGATACTGTAACTGTAGAGGTCAAAGTGGGTAAAAAATACTTTAGCGAAGGACCATTTAGACAAGGCATCAATGAGACGAGAGATTATGTAGTAGGCCATTACAAATTAGTAGATGAAACAGGCTCCGAGGTGCCAGCTACCTTTAGAAAGACAGGACTTAAGTTTGACTATGATTTACCAAAAAATAAGTTTAGACAGCCTTATACTTACCAAGGCTTAGAAGTGACTTTCGAAATAGTGGATATGAAGCCATTTAGTTTTAAGACATTGGCGTTAGTTCCTGTAGCAGCAACGGCTCCAAACACAGAGAGCTTAGTAACAGATAAACAAACACTGGAAAATGAATACCTTAAAGTGATAGTTAAAGCAGATGGCGCACTTGATGTGACCCATAAAGCATCTGGGCACACTTTCACAGACTTAGGTGTCTACGAAGATCATGGGGATATAGGGAATGAATACATCTACATGATGCCAGTAGGTGAAGTACCGATTACAACCAAAGGATTGAAAGCGGAGATTAAGGTGGTAGAAGATACACCTTATCGCGCAACACTTGAGGTAATCCATGAAATGATGATACCTGCGTCAGCAGATAGTAGACTGGCAGAAGAAATCAAAGAAATCATTGAATTTAAGGAAAGAAAAGCACAAAGAGTAGATAAAGTAGTCCCACTAGTGATTAGAACTTATTATACTTTAGAAAAACATGCTCAGGTTGTTAAAGTAAAAACAGTATTTGATAATCAAGCATTAGACCATAGATTAAGAGTGCTATTTAAAACCCATATTACAAGTCCTTACCACTATGCAGATTCGATCTTTGAAGTGGCTCAGCGTGACAATGTCCCAAGTAAAGAATGGGAAAACCCATGCAATGCACAGCACCAACAAAACTTCATCAATATCCATGATGAGCATGT
>JBOFPL010000058.1:0-30686 GCA_051659885.1 Cellulosilyticaceae bacterium | reverse complement strand
TCCGTTCGACTTGCATGTGTTAAGCACGCCGCCAGCGTTCATCCTGAGCCAGGATCAAACTCTCAATATAAAAGTTTGTCTACTGACATTAATTTTTGCACTCTTAAGTGCTGATTCAAGTTACTTGAAGTAACTCTTTTGAATCGACTGGCTTATATAGTTACTATTTTATTTTCAATGTTCAATATAAGATTTAAGTTATGACGGAGAAGGAGGGATTTGAACCCTCGCGCCGCTATTAACGACCTACTCCCTTTCCAGGGGAGCCCCTTCAACCACTTGGGTACTTCTCCTTAGTGGTTATTTCCTTCACTTCTTCTTAAATCAACGGAGAAGGTGGGATTCGAACCCACGGTCCCTTTCGGAATCACTGGTTTTCAAGACCAGCTCCTTAAACCACTCGGACACCTCTCCAGGTATTTGTTATGTCGCCTTGACACTAGAATATTTTATCAAACACTTTAGTGCTTGTCAACAAGTTTTTTTCAACTTTTTTAACTTGCACTTTCTCGCTTGGCTTGTTTGTTAGCCGCGCTCCCTAGTGCTTAATTAATATAACATGACATTTGTCATACGTCAACACTTTTTCATCATCTTTTTTCAAACTTACTATTTTATCCCTTTTTAGAAAGAGTAAAATCCAGTATTTTCAAAGCTTATATCCATTTTACTCTTTCTAAGTTTTTTACTTATCCATCTGATCTTCTAAAATTCTTTCTCCTAATAATAAGTCTTCTGGTGTTGTTAACTTAATATTAGTATACTCTCCCATTACCATATGAACTGATCTTCCCATCGCTTCTACTAAAGAACTGTCATCTGTTCCATATACCTTATTCTTTTTTGCATAACTATGCGCTTCTTTAATTATCTCTGTTTTAAAAATCTGTGGAGTTTGAATCGCCCATAACGTACTTCTATTAGGTGTATTTTCTATCATTCCAGTTTCAGGATTATACACCTTAATAGTATCTTTAACAGGTACCCCTACTATACTTGCTCCTATTTCTTTTGTTTTTGCTAAACATTCTCTAATTGTTTTTGCTTTTATAAAAGGTCTCGCTCCATCATGAATAATGATATAGTCACAAGCATGCTCTATTGCATTTATCCCGTTGCTTACTGAGTCTTGCCTTTCTTTCCCTCCTTCTACAACTCTTATCACTTTGTCAAAGTTGTATTTTCTACAAATATCTTCTTTCATATATATTATCTCTTCTTTACCAGTTACCACTATAATTTCATCAATTTCTTGTAATTGATTAAACACTTCTATAGTATGTGCAATAACTTCTTTTCCTTTTAATTGAATGTACTGTTTTTTTACTTTTGTTCCCATACGACTACCTGTTCCACCTGCTAGTATAATAGCGGTTACTTTACTCATTTTATTTCCTCCCTATTTTCAAAAAAGGACTGCCTCTAGACAGTCCCTTCATTTCTTTTATAATTTTGCAAAAATCATTCTTCCTGCAGATGTTTGAAGTACAGTCGTTACTGTTACCGTTCTTGTTTCACCTACATATCTTTTTCCACCTTCTACTACTATCATCGTCCCATCATTTAGGTAGGCAATACCTTGTTCATGTTCTTTACCTTCCTTAACAATTGTCACACTCATCTCTTCTTGAGGTAGTACAACTGGTTTTACTGCATTAGATAGGTCATTAATATTCAATACCACTACATTTTGTAATGCAGCTACTTTATTTAGATTAAAATCATTCGTTACAACTATTCCACTAATTTCTGCCGCAAGTTTAAGTAATTTAATATCTACTTCTTCGATTTGTTTATAATCTATATCTAAAATTTCTACAGTTATCTCTTTATTGTTCTGTATTTCTTTTAAAATATCAAGACCTCTTCGTCCTCTACTTCTTTTAAGTTTATCAGATGAATCTGCAATATGTCTTAATTCATCCAATACAAAAGAAGGGATGATAATTTTTCCCTCGACAAATTTAGTTCTAACGATATCTAAAATTCTTCCATCTATTATGACACTTGTATCTAATAACTTAGGTGGTGATTGCATAGCATGGGTTCCTTTTTTATTAAACCACCCTTTTATTTCTTCTTTCTTTATATGCACCAAATAAACCCCAAAATATCCTAGCCCTAAATATAATAAACATGTCCATATCAACGTAATATTACTAGACTTGTCATATACTACAGCTGTACTTAATAAATTAGCCATTCCTAAGCCTATAGCTAGCCCTATGATATACATAAGTATCTCTTGCATAGGATACTTTTTCATAGTTTTTTCAACTTTAGTAGCTATTCTGTCACTAATGAGTCCTGCGAATGTAAAAAGTATAATTACAAAAGCTACAACAAAGAAAATTAATTCCTTATTAGAATAAAAGAGTTCATATAATATACGCAAAGACCCATCTATAGTCTCAGGGAGTATTCTACCTTGATCTATTTCTTCTAGTATGATGGTTAGCAGGCTTGCTATGATGCCTGCTATAATAACCCTCATTATTTTTCTCACACTATCCCTCCTTTACCTATTTTGACCTATTGGTAAGCTTGGTACTGCATTGAGTTTCATATCAGCCCTGCGTCCACTTAAAAATTCATAATATCCTGCTGCACCTATCATAGCTGCATTATCTGTACACAATCCTAGATTCGGATAATAGAGCTTAATTTCATTTTCATTGCAAGCCTCTTCCATAGCTGTACGCAACCCGTTGTTTGCAGCTACTCCTCCTGCTAAAGCAATCTTATTTATATTTTTTTCTTTTGCTAATTTGATTGTTTTTGTTGTGAGTACATCTACTACACTTTTTTGGAAGCTTGCTGCTATATCTGCTTCATTTATGATTTCGCCTTTCATCTTACAGCTATTAACATAGTTTAAAACGGCTGACTTCACACCACTAAAACTAAAATCATACCCATCATCTAGCATCGCTTTAGGAAATGCTATAGCATTTGGATTACCTTCTAAACTAAGTTTATCAATCTTAGGTCCTCCTGGATAAGCTAGACCTATAGCTCTAGCTACTTTGTCATATGCCTCTCCAGCTGCATCATCTCTTGTTTTACCCATGATTTCATAACTTTGATAATCTTTAACATATACTAAATGCGTGTGTCCGCCTGATACTACTAGGCATAAAAATGGCGGCTTTAAATCTAAATGTTGTATATAGTTGGCTGCAATATGTCCTTCTATATGATGTATTCCTACTAAAGGAATATCCTTAGAAAACGCTATTGCTTTAGCGGCTACTACTCCTACTAATAGTGCTCCTACTAAACCTGGTCCATATGTAACCCCTATAGCATCTATTTCATCTAATGTAGTATCCGCTTTTTCTAAAGCCTCTCTGATAACATGATTAATTTTTTCCACATGCATTCTTGATGCAACTTCTGGTACCACTCCTCCAAACTTCTTATGAAGGTCTATTTGTGTGGCAATAACATTTGATAGTACTTCTCTCCCATTTTTCACAACTGCTGCTGCTGTTTCATCACAAGAGGTTTCTATCGCTAATATTTTTACATCTTGCATTTTCATCCTCCGTTCTATTCTTCAAACCCTATAGTTGTTACCATCCTATCATAACCTGCTATAGTATTTTCAAATATTTTCTTAGCCTCTGTTATATCTATTTTAGAGTTTGGTATTGCCGGACTAAAATGTGTTAGCCATAGTTCTTTTGCATCTGCAGCTTTTGCCATCTGGGCCGCTTCACTAGCCAACATATGTTTATATTTTCTTACTTGATCCAAGTACTCATCCTCCAAGTACATTGCTTCACAAATAAACAAGTCTGCATCTTGCATTAGCTTCACAATTTGCTCTGATGGTCTTCCATCCGTACAGTACCCTACTTTGATACCTTTTCTAGCCTCTCCTAGTACCATATCCGGCGTATACGTTTCATTACCATCTTGCACAGTATTTCCGTTCTGCAATACCTTCCAATACTTTTGTGGCACTTCATTTTCTCTTGCCTTTTCTACTATAAATTTAGGATTTCTTTTATTTTGTATAGTATAAGCAAAACAAGGCACCTTATGTGATACTGGTGTCACTGAAATCAAGAAATCACCTACTGTAATTTCTCCTTGCTCAAAAGGTAATTCTATTAGATTCAATCCAAATGAAATATCCCTACATACCATCGTTAATCCATCTACCACTCTCTTTAGTCCAGGTGGTCCAATAAGTGTAATCGGTTCTGTTCTTCCTGAGTTTCCTATCGTAAGTAATAATCCAGGCAGTCCCGTTACGTGATCTCCATGATAGTGTGTAAAGCAAATCACATCTAATGTTTTGTATCCCCACCCAAGCATCTTCATTGTTACTTGAGTTCCTTCACCACAATCTATTAAAAGTTTATTTCCATTGTATCTTGCGAGCATTGCCGTCAAATAACGCTCTGGTAACGGCAACATACCTCCCGTTCCTAATAAACAAATATCTAGCATAATTCTATACATTCCTTTCTTTAATTATTTATATTATAGCCTTTTATCCCCAGTGTTACAACGTATGGCAAAATTTTTCTTTTAATTTCATATTACTTCAAAGTTATTTATATTTAATTTTCTTAGGCTTTCCATAATAAAAAGGAGCTATCTTAATTACGATAACTCCTTTTCTATATTATTCCATACTATCAAACACATCCGTTATTGCTATCTCTTCTACTGAAATAGCAAATGTTTTAATCCATTGATCATAACATGCTTCACAAATAATAAATGAGTGCTTACTTAAATCCTTATTAGAAAAATAACCCCATTTTTTTGTAATAGATAGGTAGTCCTCATATATACCACTGTCTGTTAAAACCTTAATTGTTTTACCACAGCAATTACACCTTTTTGGCTGTTCAGACATTAATGACACCCCCTAACCGCCTAAATGTGCGGTTTCTTTCTACTAGACTTGTCCACTAGTTTATCTTTATTATATACCTAGCCCTAGCCCTACGTATATAGGTAATTTTTATATATTCTGTGTTGTTTTAAAATGTAGTTTACTTACTTCATTCATTCTTTCTTTTCCATAAGTTTTAGCAAATACTTTTGCTGCATTTACAGTTGCTGTACTGGCACCCTTTGGGAACTTTTGATTATAACTCATCTCCATTTGTTCAATTTTCGTTACAAACTCGTCTCTCGCTATAATACTTGCCGCTGCTACTACTATGTTTTGTTCTGCCCTTGGTCTTTGTTCTAATGTAATTTCTTTCCCTTTCTCCATTAATGCATCTTTAATTAAACTTTCATTTCCAAATTGATCTGATAAGGCACAACTACACTCTACTCTCCCTAGTAAGTTTTCAATCACTCTTGCATGTCCCCAAGCTAGTAGCTTATTAAGGTTACCTACCCTTTCATAAATTTTATTATAAGATTCATTACCTATTACAACTGTTTCACACTTACAAATTTGCCTAATTTGAATAGCTAAACTTCTAATCTGTTTATCATTTAAAGCTTTGCTATCCATAGCTCCTAGTGCTTCTAACAATAGTTTTGTCTGTTTGTCCGCATAAACACCCGCTATAACTAATGGTCCAAAATAATCACCTTTACCAGATTCATCTACACCTATTAAAGGTGTCTCTAGCTGATCACTTAAAAAATTAGACGGACTAGTATTTTGTATTAATTTGCTTTGAGTCTCATCTACTTTCCTTGTACAAGCCTTTGTATTATTTATATTCTCAATGACATTCTTTAATGCCTCATATTTAACTTGAGATAAATCTACGGTGATTCCTTTTTTCTTACTCTCATATATCCTTACTTTTGAAATGTTTCCATTCATATTCACATCAAACTGTAGCCCAAAGTTGATTTCTTTTATTTCCCCTACTTGTATGCCTTCACTTATTAACCCTTCTTTTATTTCATTATACTTATCGTACTTATTCATCTTCTAATCCCTTCTTGTCTTCTAAAATAGATTTTTTATAAATATTAATTTATTTTTTAATTTATTTTCTCACTCAGTATATTTTACAGTATTTAGTCCATAATAATTATTGAGATAATTGTGATTCCTCCCCATTTTAACATTATCTCGAAAACCCCAACATTAATTGTATAAGTATTAAAACCCTAAATATCTATTTTAAAAAGCGATAGCTCCCCCTATCGCTTTCTTTTTTTATTTATATATAAGTTGATGTACACTTAATAGCTTTTTGCCATCCCTCATATAGTCTCACTCTATCTCCATCTTCCATCGTAGCTTCAAATACATTAGCTGTGGCATTAAGTAATAAGTCATTTTTATTTTTCCAGAATTCTACTGCTAACCCTGCTAAATAAGCAGCCCCTCTAGCTGTACTCTCTATACAATCTGGCCTAAGTACTTTCGTACCTAATATGTCTGCTTGAAATTGCATTAAAAAGTCATTATTGGATGCACCTCCATCTACCTTTAGTTCTCCTAAGCTCAATTTCGCATCTTTTTCCATAGCACCTACTACATCTTTGGTTTGATAAGCTATAGACTCTAACGCTGCTCTTATAATATGGTTTTTATTTACACCCCGAGTAAGTCCTAAAATTGCTCCTCGCGCATCCATATTCCAATGCGGTGCACCTAGTCCAGTGAAGGCTGGCACAACATATACTCCATTTGTATCTTTCACTTTATTAGCAAAATAATTACTATCTGAAGCATCATGAATAAAGTGCATTTCATCTCTAAGCCACTGTACCACTGCTCCTCCCATGAAGATACTTCCCTCTAATGCATATTCTATTTTTCCATCTATCGACCACGCAATAGTAGTTAATAATCCACTCTCTGAATAGACCATCTCTTCTCCTACATTCATTAATAAAAAGCATCCCGTCCCATAAGTATTTTTTGCTAAGCCTTTTTCGAAGCACAACTGACCAAATAACGCTGCTTGTTGATCTCCTGCTATCCCACTTATTGGTATTTCTGCGCCTCCTAAAGTATAGGCATCTGTATACCCATAAATTATAGATGAATCTTTCACTTCTGGTAACATGCATAAAGGAATATCTAATTTATTAAGTATTTGTCTATCCCACTTCCCCTCTGTGATATTAAACAGTAAAGTTCTAGATGCATTAGAGTAATCTGTCACGTGCACTTTTCCTCTAGTTAGGTTCCATACTAACCATGTATCTATTGTGCCAAATAATAATTCTCCTTTTTGAGCTCTTTCTCTAGCCCCTTCTGTATGATCCAATATCCACTTTAATTTAGTTCCTGAAAAATAAGGATCTAGTATAAGACCTGTTTGCTTTTTAATATACTCTTCAAATCCCTCTTCTTTTAGTTCTTTACAAATTTCAGATGTCCTTCGACATTGCCATACAATGGCTGGATGTATCGGTTTACCTGTTTTCTTATCCCATACAACAAATGTCTCTCTCTGATTAGTAATACCTATAGCTGCTATTTCAAAAGGAGCTACGCCATTAGTCTCCAGCACCTCTCTTAACACCCCACTCTGGGTTCCCCAAATCTCCATTGGATCATGTTCTATCCAGCCTGGCTTAGGATAATATTGCGTAATCTCTTTCTGTGCTTTCCCAATAACTTTTCCACTTTTGTCAAATAGTATTGCCCTGCTACTTGTAGTTCCTTGGTCCAATGCTAAAATATACTTTTTCATCCTATCCCACCTTTATGTAATCCGTTTCTATTATTAATATTACCATTTTTGCACATTATGATAAACAGCAAATCTTCGTTTTACTGCTTGTCTCCTATTCTTTATTTATTTTCAAAAAATAGGAGGCTATATATATGTTTTATATAACCTCCTATTTTTTCATTATCCTTGTATTTTATTCTGATATAGACGGTAAATTACCTAAGTTATTGGATTCATCTCCATCTGGTAAAGACCTAATATATTCTTCTCCGCCTTTAGATACAGATACTCCTACATGATTAAGTGCATTTTGTTTAGCGAGGTTCACAGCTTCTGCTACAGATACATGATTTCCATCTGATAGCTCATATCCCACTACATCTCCACTATGCTTGATAAGTTTAGTAATATTTCTAGCTTCACTATTACCCTCTGATACTACTAAATTAGTATTATTAGCTAATACTTCTCTAGCTACCTCATTACCTTCATACCCTTGGTCTTGCATACTACTTTCTGGGACATGTTGTCCATTTATGATTTTTTCATGCTCATTCATTTTAGTACACCTCCTAAATGATACTTTTATTGTGTGTACCTGTGCTATTAATATACATAAAAAATGCAGCCTAACGCTGCACTTTTCTTTAATTCAATCTTTGTTCAATTAATTTAGCAAGCTTTTCAGCTTCTGTTTGCATAACCTCTTTGTCCTTACCTTCTATCATCACTCTGACAAGTGGTTCTGTACCAGATGGTCTAATAAGAACCCTACCTTCTCCTTTAAACATTGCTTCTAACTGTGCTATAGATTCTTGAATTTCGAGATCTTCTAAATAAGCATGTTTATTTTCATTTTTAACTTTTGCATTCACAAGTACCTGTGGAAATACTTGCATTACTGATATAAGTTCTGATAAGGACTTCCCTGTTTTTTTCATTACATAGAGTAACTGAATGGCTGTAATAAGTCCATCTCCAGTTGTGTTATAGTCTAAAAATATGACATGACCTGATTGTTCTCCACCTAAATTATAATTATGCTTTAACATCTTTTCTAATACATATCTATCTCCAACCCTCGTATGCACAAGATTGATGTCATTGGCCTTACTCATTACAGTAAGTCCTAGATTACTCATTACAGTCGCCACAACTGTATTATTGTTTAACCTACGATCTTTCTTCATATCAAGCCCAATAACACTCATGATTTGGTCACCATCAACCGTCTGCCCTTTTTCATCTACCGCTAGACATCTATCTGCATCACCATCAAAAGCAATTCCAACTTCAACTCCACGTCCTATGACTTGTCTTTGTAAATCTTCCATGTGTGTAGACCCACAAAGTTTATTTATATTTATACCATTAGGCTTATTGTGGATTACTTCTATATCTGCCCCTAGTTTAGCTAAAGCAAGAGGCGCCACCTCTGATGCTGCTCCATTAGCACAGTCCACAAGCACTTTAACTCCTTTTAAATCTCCCGGAATTGTATCACATACATAATCAATATACTTTTCAATCACTTCATGATGTGACTCCCAGGTTCCAATATTTTCACCAGTTGGAAGCGGAATACTATCCGGTCTAGAAACAATAATATTTTCAATCTCTTCTTCTAACTCATCACGTAGCTTATATCCTTCGTTATTGAAGAACTTAATCCCATTAAACTCTAAAGGATTATGTGAAGCAGAAATCATAACACCTGCATCCGCACCTAATTCCCTAGTAAGATATGCCACAGCTGGAGTAGGTACTACCCCAATACATATTGCCTTAGCTCCTACTGAACAAATTCCTGCAACTAAGGCTGATTCCAACATTGTTCCTGATATTCTAGTATCTCTTGCCACTAAGATTCTAGGCTGTTTTTTTGTTTCTTTGGTTAACACATAAGCGCCTGCTTGCCCTACATGGAAGGCAAGTTCACCTGTTAATTCACTATTGGCTACGCCACGTACACCATCAGTTCCAAATAATTTTCCCATATCATTCTCACTTTCTAAATATGTTTTTACATGCATATGATTTTTTTGACATTTTTATGAATTTGCTTTATGTCAAGGTTCATTATAATAGTATTCTTTCTAGCTTACAACTATTTCATTTGATACTATTCATTCTTAATATAATCTACACATTCTATACTCTGAAGAATTTGTAAAACTTCTTCTATTGGTATTTTAACACTTATATTAATCACTATTTTTAACTCATATTTGGTTTTCATTCCCTCTAAATAGATATATTCATAGGAAATAATATATATCTTTTTCTTTCTAAAATACTCTGCAATTTCTCCTAACCCATTGTCACTTAACCCTATTATAAGCTCTACACTTCTTCTTCTTTTGAGCCATAAATTAATTCTAGGGTATTCTAATCCTATAAGCACTAAAATGACAACTGATATAGCTAATAAATACATGCCACTTCCTATTGTTAATCCTATAGCAGACGTTACCCATAGACCTGCTGCTGTTGTTAATCCTGTCACATTTCCTTTATTAGTTAATATCGTTCCAGCTCCTAAAAATCCAATACCACTTACTACTTGTGCTGCAAGCCTAGATGGATCTACAGGTACACTGCTATCCATAAAACCATATCTTGAAACAACCATAATCAGTGCACTTCCTAGCCCTACTAAAAAATGAGTTCTAAATCCAGCATCTTTAAATCTTCTTTTTCTCTCTATTCCTATGCATCCCCCTAGAATTCCTCCTAAAATAACCCTAAATATCCACTCTAAATGCATATAATCCCTCTTTATTTTATTTCTATTTATTTTATCTATATGCTGTAATATCCCAAAATGTCCTTATCTGCTATACATTACTTTCCTAAATAAAAGCAAAAGAAGCAGTTTAGATATTCTAAACCGCTTCTTTTGCTTTTATTATTCTATTGGCACTTCTAACTCTGGATTCTCTTCTGCTGGTGGCTCTTCCTCTGGTAGTACTTCCTCTTCTACTGGTGGTTGTGGAGGTTGTGGGGCTTCCTTTTCTTTAATCTGTATACCCAGTGTAAGTGGTGTATTAATAATTTTTAGATTGTTAGGAGTATTTATTTGAACTGGTATAGAATATTCCCCTGGCTTTAATCCACTTAATGCTATAGTAGCATTAATATTATTCTTATCAAATTTAAGTAGGTTTTCTGCCGTTCCTCCTAATACTACTTTTAATTCAGTATCTAACAGTTCATAGTACATATCCGAAGCTAACCCTTGTACATTTAAGTTAAGATTTTCAATGGGTATATCAAACTCATACGTATTTTCTTTTTGAATTTCCACTGTAACAACAGCCTTATTTTCTATATTATCAATATACTCGATGCCATCTGGTAATAAGAAATCTACTTTCATAGTATTACTTGCTATCATATTATCTAAAGATATTTTCCCTAACTTGATGGTTTGAATACTATCTACTAACGCACTCTTTCCTACAATAGTTATTTGCTTTGGTGTAATGATTGTATTACTTTGTATATATCCCGATGGTAAAGTTCCTTGGAATTGTGCCTCAAGTGGAACCGTTTTCTTTTTACCTATCGGCAAGGTTACTTCTATATATTGTGGAGACTTCCTTACCCCTAGAACCTCATTTCCTTCCCCATCCAATGCTTTTATTGGTAGTGTATAACTTAGTACATCCTCTGAAAAATCATCAATATTTATTTCTACTACTAGCTTTTTAATACTCTCTACTAGAGTTTTAGGACCTTTAATTTCCACCTGACTAGGCTTAATAATAGGATCTAAAGCCATATATTGGCTATTATTATCTCCCGCTACAGTATTCTGTACTGGTAACGTAATACTCTTTTCTTTTTCAAAGGTCACATAAGTTGTTTTAGGTCTAATTTCTTCCACTCTAACATTCTCACCTAAAGTAGTAACAGTATACTCTACAGGTCTTTCAATCGTGTCACTCCCTGTAGTAAGGGTACTTGCAAAAGGTGCTAAATCTAAATTGACTGTTATCATCTCATTTTTCTTAGATTCTAATTTTTCCAATTCCAATCTAGGTCCTTTTACAATAAGCTTAACTTTGGTATTCCGTAAAGACTCCTCATTTTGGACAACATATCCCTTGCTCTCTATCTCATTAATCCCTCTAATGTTAATGCTCACTTCTTTAATTTCTTTAGGCTGTAATGGGTTTTGGGTATTAATAACGAATAGCCAAAGCATACTTGCTAATGCTAAGGAGACTAATTTCCAAGGAAGATTATGTGAAAAAAATCTATTCATCTTTTTGCCTTCCTCTCCATAGCGTAATTTTTTTATCATTTTTCTTTTTCTTTTTACTAATACTCAATATTTTCCTTAAGGTTTCTCCATCTATACCGCGTTTAATATGGCCATTTCTTACATATGAAATAAGTCCCGTTTCTTCTGATACAACAACTACCATAGCGTCTGAATTTTCAGAAACACCAATAGCAGCCCTATGTCTAGTCCCTAGCTCTTTACTTATTTCCAAACTATCACTTAATGGTAAAAAACAAGTAGCAGCCTTAATTCTATTATTCCCTATTACCACTGCCCCATCATGCAAAGGAGTATTTTTCTCAAATATATTAATTAGGAGCTGGCTACTTACTGCTGAATCTATCGATATCCCCGTTCTTTCTACATCACCTAATTTTGTCTCTCTCTCTATCACAATTAGGGCTCCTGTTTTTACTTTAGCCATTTGTATTGCTGCTTTTACAATACTATCTACTGTTTCTGCACTTAATCCTTCTATATTTTGCTCTTCACTATTTAGTGTAAACCCTAAAAATTTTCCACGTCCTATTTGTTCTAAGGCACGTCTAAGCTCAGGCTGAAAAAGTACTAATACTGCAATTGTTCCTACTGTTATTGTATTAGAAATAATCCACCATACAGTATGTAATTGAAGTATATATGAAACGGCTGCTATGATAATTATGATAATTACCCCTTTGAACAAAGCCCATGTTCGGGTATCCTTAATCCACATAAGTATTTTGTAGATAACAAATGCTACAACTAATATATCTATAATATCTCTTATTCCTATACTGGGAAAATTAAAAAAACTTATTTTATCGATGGCTTCCTTAATTGCCTCCACTACTATAGCCCCTTTACTATGAATTTTCTTTCATTATATCACGAATTATATACTAGGTATATAATTCATTAAATGTGTTTTGTCAAA
The DNA here is from genome assembly GCA_051659885.1 of Cellulosilyticaceae bacterium. Taxonomy (GTDB): domain Bacteria; phylum Bacillota; class Clostridia; order Lachnospirales; family Cellulosilyticaceae; genus JAVVPO01. The sequence continues at coordinate 17,851 of JBOFPL010000058.1, read as the reverse complement.
AAAAAAGACACCTATTATGTGTCTTTTTAGTAAATTTAAAGGCTTTGTCCATCTAAATGAATTGGTGTTTCTTTTGTGGTTGTTGTATAAATTTGCTCCACTTTTTTTTGATTAATATTCATAGACACCTTAGGTACGACTTTTACATAATAGTAATTATCTTCATCCTCAAACTGTACTACTTCTGCTCTTGAATAATCCAATACTTTTGAAGTAAATTGACATATGATTGCTAAGATTACACTTAGTATAGTCATTCCCACTAGTAAAAATACGTTTATATCAATATTTAAAAATAATATAGCTGTACCAAAACCTAATAAATTCATAGCACCACCCACTGCTACTGCTATATATGGTGCATAATCTATTGATAACCTTCTTATAATGTATACACTTAAAAATACTACTATAAATACCCCTATTGTCGCTAACATACTAACATTCATCAACACATTTTTATTAATAATGGATAAAATCCTTGGTATTAAATTTTCTATGCTACTATTCATTGTTTCTTGCATAAAAACAGTTAGTTCACTACTTAGATAAGCAAATATAACCCCAAATATAATAGGAAACATATAACTTATTCCACCAAATAGTGCTGCTAAAATAGGTACTATATACCCTATATTTAATTTCAGTGCTAACATCGTAATGATAATTAATATACTCTCTATCGGGTATAGCCTGATATACATAGTATATAAAACTACACAGAATGCTACTGTTCCTATTCCAATTAAAATATTATAGGCAAACATATGTATAGAGACTAATGCCATTAAAATCATTATAATCCATCTTATAGATGCAAACATTCCTATAAAGGCTATCCCTACACAAACTATAGTTTTATTTAGTTGCCCTACATAACCTATATTCTTATTTATCATTAATACAATTGATAATATGAATATAAACTTAAAAACAGGTACTAATACTCTTTCATAATACTTGTAGAACTTAATACATCTCTGTCTAAACACTAAAAACATTTCACTTGGAGTCATGCTCTTCCCCCTTTATCTTTTCTTCATACCTTTTAAGTTCTTCTACTGCTTTTTCATATCTTTGTACTTTATTCTTTGCCTTTCTATATTCTAGTTTATATACAAATGTAGACAAAATAGAATATAGAGTAAGTACAATAACTACTAATATCCCGTACGGCAAGATATACTCTTCTATCCAACCTCTGATAGTAATCGGAATATTTAATCCCTGTTCAATTTTATATAATAGCTGACCTGCTACCATCATTCCTATTATAATCAGTACAATAACCCGAGTTTTAAAATTCTTAATGAATATATAATCTTCTGGATAGTAATTAGTTGTTATTTCTTTATCTTTACGACTAATTCTTTTCTCACACACAGCAACTTTACTCATCAATATTATCTTATTTTGATCTATCATCTATTCACTTCCTTCCTGCTTTTCTAGTCCTTCTTTGGTATAGTTTGCCGCTCCATTCCATAATATCCATTGATCTAATACCGCATCATAGGTAGCCTGTATCTGCTCTCTAATCTGCTGTGCCCCATATACTTGATGCGGTTTAACCCAAGTAGCTGTAAAGTCTTGTAGCCAAGGTCTAACCACAGCCTTTCTTTCATTTCTAGGAATTTCTTTGATTAGCTTTGCAGAAGCTTGCATAGAACCCAATATAATATCATATGGTTGTAAGTCTGGGTACTGTGTACCAAATGAACCTGATGCATAATGTGATGGATATACCATTGGACTAATATAATCTAAATGCTTAACGAGGTCTTTATAATCTTGTCCTACAATTTGTGCATCTAACTGACTTGTAATAATTGCTCCAAATACATCCGCTGATACAAATACTCCATACGGTTTTAAATTTTCATACATATAAGCCATAAACTCTGTAATAATTTCTGTTTTTGAAACATCCTTGGGTAATTGTACGCGTTCATCATTCATTGTTTCATGAAACCTTACATAATCAAATTGTATTTCTTTAAATCCTAGTCCTATGGCTTCTTTACATATTTCTAATATATACTCCCAATTTCTTTTATCATAGGGATTTAACCACATATCTCCATCTTTTGTCTTATATACTTCTCCATTCTTATCCTTCATCATTCGGTCTGGATGAGTCTTCCCTACTATATTATCTTTAAATGTAACAATTCTTGCAATAGGGTACACATTAGCAGCATAAACCTTATCCATTACATTCTCAATATCTGCAATATTAGGTGTTTTAGATACAGAGCCCATACTCTGGATATATTGATTATCTGTATGAAAAGTTAAAAACCCATAATCATTCTTAACATCTATTACAAATGTATTAATTTCTGTCGTATTAGCTAAATCTATTAATTCATCTAATTTACTAATTTTGTTTGCTGGAACATACACACCTTTAACTTTAACTGATTCTGGGAATAAGCCATACATTACTTTATCTTGCTCTAAATAAAAGGTTTCTTTTCCAAATCTATTGTTCGTTGCTATTGCTCTTACTATAAAATCTTTTATTTCACCAATAGAAAAACTATTTGTCAAACTAAATACTGCTATTATAAATGAAAAAACTATTAATATGACACTTACTCTTTTTAACACCATTTTTCTTTGTTTATAATGATAATAACTATTATAGGGTTTTACCATCCATCTTTTCATTATAAGTAGCTCTCCTTACATACTCTAAATTATATCACACATCTATTCTTGTTACGATTATACATTTCACTATAAAACATTTTTCTTTATATATAATTTGCACAATGTTTTAATTTTTTTATAAATTATTGCCTATCCTATCTATTTATACACCTTTTTCCTAAAAAATTAATATCTTTCTTTATTATAACTAAATTTTACCATATTTTACCTTTTGATTCCACATATTTTCTGACTATTTTTGAAACAAAAAAAGCAAGTAGATTAATAGTCTACTTGCTTTCTTTTATTCGTTAATAGGTTTCATTGTTGGGAATAATAATACATCTCTTATAGAAACTGAGTTTGTAAGTAACATAACTAATCTATCTACACCCATTCCTAAACCACCTGTTGGAGGTAATCCGTACTCAAGTGCAGTAAGGAAATCTTCATCGATTTCACAAGCTTCATCATCTCCAGCCTCACGAAGTTTTTCTTGATGTTCAAAACGTCCTCTTTGATCAATTGGATCGTTAAGTTCCGAGAAAGCATTAGCATATTCACGACCACCAATAAATAACTCAAATCTTTCTGTATAATCTGGGTCTTCTGGCTTACGTTTTGAAAGTGGAGAAATCTCTACTGGATGTTCCATAAGGAATGTTGGTTGAATAAGGTGTTCTTCTACATAATGTTCAAAGAATAAGTTAAGAATATCACCTTTTCCATGACGCGCTTCTACATCAATATGATGTTCTTTAGCAATTGCTCTTGCTTCTTCTATTGTTTCAATAGCTCTAAAATCTACGTTTGCATACTGTTTAACTGCATCTACCATAGAAATTCTTGCGAATGGTTTTTCTAAATCAATTGTCACTCCATTATATTCTACAACAGCAGTTCCAATTACAGCATTTGCTACATGTCTAATTAAAGCTTCTGTAATATCCATCATATCATTATAATCAGCATACGCTTGATATAATTCCATAATTGTAAACTCTGGGTTATGTCTAATTGACATTCCTTCATTACGGAATACACGTCCAATTTCATAGACTTTTTCAAATCCACCCACTGTAAGACGCTTTAACTTTAACTCTGGAGCTATACGCATATACATATCAATGTCTAAAGCGTTATGATGTGTAATAAATGGTCTAGCAGCTGCCCCTCCTGCTATAGAGTGAAGAACTGGTGTTTCCACTTCTAAGAAACCTTTGCTATCTAAGAAATTACGCATTTCACGAATAATCATACTACGTTTGATAAATGTATCTTTAACTTCTGGATTTACAATAAGGTCTAAATAACGTTGACGATATCTAACTTCTGTATCTTTTAATCCATGATATTTTTCTGGTAAAACTTTTAAACTCTTAGTTAAAAGTAATACTTCATTAGCTCTAACAGAAATTTCACCTTTTTGTGTTCTAAATACAACACCCTTAATTCCTACGATATCACCAATATCATACTTTTTAAACTCTGCGTAAACCTCTTCTCCAAGCTCATCTTTTCTAACATAAGATTGAACTCTTCCTTCTCCATCTTGAATATGCACGAAAGATGCTTTTCCCATATCCCTCTTAGCCATGATACGTCCTGCTATAGATACTTGTTCACCCTCAAATTCTTCAAATTTGTTGATAATCTCTTGACTATGTGCAGTTATATCAAATTTTGTAATTTTAAATGGATCTTTTCCTTTATCTTGAAGTTCTTTTAATTTATCATATCGTACTTTGATAAGTTCATTAATATTTTCTTGTTGCATCTCTGGTTGGTTTTGTGTATTTTCAGACACCCCAGTTCCTCCTTTGAATTCCTATTTAGTTTTAATCATTTAATGAAATATTTAAAATTGTATATTTTTCTTTTCCAAATTCAGTTTCTACTTCTATTACATCGCCTACCTTATGGTTAAGTAATGCTGAACCTACTGGAGATTCATTAGAAATTTTACCATTCACTGGGTCAGCTTCTGTAGACCCTACTATTAAATATTCCACTTCTTCTTCAAATGCTTCATCATATAATTTTACTTTATATCCTGGCTTTACTACATCTGCCATCTCTTCATCTGCATCAATTACAACAACATTTTTAAGCATCTTTTCAATTTCTACAATACGTGTTTCAATTTCTGCTTGTCTATCTTTTGCAGCATCATATTCGGCATTCTCTGATAAGTCACCTTGTGCTCTTGCTTCTTTTAATTCTATAGCTACTTTACTACGTTCAATAGTTTTTAACTCTTCAAGTTCTTTCTCTAGTGCTTTAATCCCCTCATATGTGAGTAATATCTGTTTTTCTGCCATTCAAAATACTCCCTTTCTTAAGCCCAATAAATAGCCTCTCTTTTATAACTTCAAAATTATAAACCACTCATTAATTGTTGTCAACTTCTAGAGAGGGTATATACTCTGCTTATTATTATATCAAAGTTTTTAATTTTTTTTCTTAAAACCTGTCTTGAAAACCCATCCGTATAGAGCATTGCTTCAAAAACAGATTTATCTATTGTATGCTTTTCACATACTATATCAAAATCTTGCCATATACTAGGGGGTAACTCATTTAATTTTAAAGCTTGAGATTTTACATTTTTAAAGAAGTCTATATAAATTGCTTTTACTTTGCACCAATCTGCATATGAATTTACTTCATTAACATCATATAGAATATCCATCTCTTTTATAACTCGCTTATTAGGATACATCAGCTTTATTCTTATCTTAGTTTTCTTATAGATTTCTTGTACAATTTCTCGATATACTCTAGGTTCCTCTGAAAAAATAACTATTTCTGTTACTTTATCAACAATCGGCATAAGAACATCCAAAGTTGTATTAATTTTTCCAGCTATGACTCCTATTTTTGCATACTTTTCATCCACCTCAATAAGCTTGTATTTAAAAATATAATCTTGAATATGCGGTGCTAATAAAATTTTTATAACTTCTCCCTTAGCTTGCTTTACATTTTCAAAAGGAAACTTTATTTCTTTATTATCCATTGCTACATAAAAAATATTTCTCTGCAACAACACATCTTCTATTTTCTTCCAAATTTTGTTTGATATGCTATCTGGTGTACCTAGAATATGTATATTATATCCTTTAATTCCTAAATAGCAAATAGGCTCAAAAAAAACTCCTTTAATCTTTGTTTTTTCCATGCCTTCTTTAGATAATATTATATTATCTAAAGAAAAATCTATACATCCAAATTTACTCATATCACTCCTCCTTGCCTATATATTACCTTTATTCAAGCAGGACAAGTTCTATGCTATTTATTCTAAATTTTTTAAGTGTATCGCACACTCTTCAAGTAAATATTTAATATCATCTAATGAAGTAACTGTAGTTAATTTTTTTCTAAATTCAGTTGCACCATGTATGCCCTTTATATAAGAAGTTAGATGAGATCTCATCTCTCTAATACCTATATGTTCTCCTTTATATGCCATTAGCATATCTGCATGTTTAAGTATAACTTTCACACGTTCCTCAAAGGTAGGTTCTGGTAATAGCTCGCCAGTCTCTAGATAATGTACTGTTCTTTCAAAAATCCATGGATTCCCTTGAGCTCCTCTACCAATCATTACAGCATCACATCCTGTTACCTCCATCATTCTTTTCGCCTCTTCTGGCTTAGTGATATCTCCGTTACCTATAACAGGAATACTTACAGCTTCTTTTACTTGTCTTATAATATCCCAATCAGCTTTACCACTATAGAATTGCTCTCTAGTTCTTCCATGTAAAGTAATAAGACTTGCTCCAGCTTGTTCAATAATTTTTGCAACTTCTACTGCATTAACCGTATCTTCATCAAAACCTTTTCTAATCTTAATAGTTAATGGTTTATCTAATGCTTTTGCTGTTTGGTATACAATATCGCCAATAAGCTCTGGGTTTTTTAGCAATGCTGATCCTTCACCATTTCTAGTAATCTTAGGTGCTGGACATCCCATATTGATATCAATAAAATCTACTTCACTTTGCGCAACTTTTTTTGCCATATCACTTACAATTTGAGGGTCACTTCCAAATAATTGTGCCCCTACTGGATGTTCTTTAGGATCTACATATAATAGTTCTTTTGTTCTATCACTATCATATAATAACCCCTTTGCACTTACCATCTCAGTATATAGCATCCCACATCCATATTCTTTACATATTAACCTAAAAGGAAGGTCTGTAACGCCTGCCATAGGTGCTAAAACTACATTATTAGGTGTTGTTACAGTACTAAATTTCACTTTTACCATCCTATCTATTTTTTTGATAAATTATATTAAGTCCCTTTAATGTCAAAAGTCCATCATATTCATTAATTACATCAGTGCCATCTTGAATAATCTTAGCAAATCCACCTGTCGCTATAATCTTCAGCTCCGGCGCTTGCATCTCTTCTTTCACTTTATTAGTTATATATTCAACTTGTCCTATATATCCATAGACTAGGCCCGTTTGCATGCTTGTAATCGTATTTTTGGCATCTAACACACTTTTTGTCTTCTTGATTTCTATATGTGGTAATTGAGCTGCTCTCTGCCAGAGTGCATCTGCACATATCCTAATGCCTGGTGAGGTAATAGCTGCTATCAATTCTCCTCTATCATTTACAATGTCATACGTAGTAGCAGTCCCAAAATCTATTACCATACAAGGGCCTCCATACATTTCATATGCTGCCACACAATTAGCAATACGGTCCGCTCCCATTTCTCTAGGGTTATCCGTACGAATAGCTAACCCTGTTTTAAGCCCAGGGCCCACAATTAATGGTTTGATATTAAAATATCTTCTAATGCTATTAGTTAAAGAGTACATAATATCTGGAACAACAGAAGCTATAATAACTGCTTTAAGTTTTCCTTTATCTATACCTCTTTGGGCTAACATACTGGTCATTGTCACACCATATTCATCTGATGTTCTTGGTGTTTGTGTTGTTAATCTAAAACTAGCAATGAGCCGTTCACCCTCCATAGCACCCATTACTATATTAGTGTTTCCAACATCTATAGCAAGTATCATATTTTACCCTCTCCTTAATAAAAAGACTTATTTAATATATATGAAAAGCCTTCTTTTTGCAAGTCATCTTACTTATTCTGCTAATAAGTTCATAACAAAGTCTCTGGCTTGCTCCCCATATTTAATCTCTAATTTTTGTATGATTTCTTGATTTGATAGTTTACTTGCTTGCATTAACACAATTTCTCTTACGATTTTACCATATTCTGTACGATATACCATGTACCACATTTTTAAAGCTTTAATCAGCTCTTGTTTTTCAGATTGAAATTTTTTAATCTCTAGTGCTGCTCCTATTTCATCTACAAACACATTGTCTTCTGCTGTCTGTTCAATAAATAGATTCCCTTGCTCATTAAATCCAATAGATATAATTCCATTTATTTTTTCTGCTATTTTAGCTGACTCAGCTATTAATTCTTCTTTTATTGCCTGTGGCATGTCCTCAAATTTTGATTCAAAATAGTATTTCTGTTGATATGGTGAAGCACAAATAATTAATTGCTTTTCCATATAATCACATCCTTCCTTATATATATCCATAGAGTCCTCTAACCGACACTTCTCCAGTAAAAATAGTCTCTATATTTCCATCTAATCGTCTTACTTCTAGCGAACCTTCATCATTTATATTTTGTACATAAGCTATATATTCTTTTTTGTTACTTATTATTTTTACCTCTTTATTTAAGTTTACACATCTCATTCTATACTCTTCCAATAAAAAAGCTATTGATTTTTCTTTTATATACTGTTCATAGTTCACTTCAAAAAGATCTAAAAATTCTTTTATAATCTCTTCTTTTTCATAAACTTTGTTCCCTTCTAAAGTTAAAGAAGTAGCGTAAGGAATAGTACTATCTATTTCTTGATTATTTACATTTACCCCAATCCCTACTACCACAGAATTAATGTTGTTACTACTTGCACTTAGTTCTGTTAAGATACCTGCTATCTTCTTATTATTTATAATAATATCATTTGGCCACTTTATTTCAACTTTCAATCCAGTAACATTTTCAATAGCTTGACTCATACATAATCCTGCTACTATTGTAAGCTGAGGAATCTTTGAAATCTCTAAAAGTGGTTTTAGAATAAGACTCATCCAAATCCCCTCACCTTTAGGAGATAGCCACGTACGACCTAATCGTCCTTTACCTGCACTCTGATATTCTGCTATAACTAAACTACCTTCTTTAGCACCCTCTTTTGCCCACTCTTTTGCTCTAATATTAGTTGAATCGATTGTTTTATGATATTCTAATTCTTTTCCCATATATTTGGTATTTAAATTTTTTATCCTCATTAATCTCTCCCCCTAAAGACCACGTAGCTATTTATTTTTAAAATGCCTACAAACTTTTAAAGCTTGTAGGCATTTTATTAAATATTTTTATTTTCATCCTCATCGGATTCATCTACATAATCTTCATCATATTCTTCATCATACTCGTCTGAATAAGATTCTTCAAAAATCTCTTCTACGGCTTCTTCTACCTCTGTTGGTACTTGGAATATATTTAAGTCTTCTACTACTTCAGTATTAACTTCTTCACCTTTCATAATTTTTCTAAACTCATTACCAGTAACTTTTTCTTTCTTGATAAGAATTTCAGAAGCTTTATGAAGGATTTCTATATGTTCATTTAAGATTTCTAAAGACTTAGCATATGCAGATTCTATGATTTCTCTAATATGTTTATCAATGCTTGTAGCCACATTTTCACTATAGTTACGTGTATGATTGAAGTCACGTCCTAGGAATACTTCCTCTTGTTCATCACCAAATTTAATTGGTCCTAACTCACTCATTCCATACTTAGTTACCATATCACGAGCAATTTGAGTTGCTCTTTCAATATCGTTAGATGCACCTGTTGTAATATCTCCAAATACAATTTGTTCTGCAGCACGCCCACCAAGTAATGAGATAATTTCATTAATCATTCTTGATTTAGTCATATACATTTTATCTTCCGTTGGAAGAGGCATTGTATATCCACCTGCAAATCCTGTTGGAATAATAGATACACTGTGTACAGGATCTAAGTTTGGTAATACTTCGTGAATTAAAGCGTGCCCAACTTCATGATATGCTGTAATACGTTTTTCTTTATCAGACACAAGATGACTTTTCTTCTCTGTCCCTACTGTAATCTTAATAAATGCTTTTTGGACTTCTTCCATGTCTATTGCACGTTTGTTATGTCTTGCTGTAAGAAGTGCTGCTTCATTCATTAAATTAGCAAGATCTGCCCCTGTAAAGCCTGCTGTAGTTCTTGCAATAACTTTTAAATCTACTTCTTCATTAAGTGGTTTACCTTTTGCATGTACTTTTAAGATAGCCTCTCTACCTTTTACATCAGGTCTACCTACTACTACCTGTCTGTCAAAACGTCCTGGTCTCAGAAGTGCGGGGTCTAAAATATCTGCACGGTTAGTTGCAGCTACTACAATAACTCCCTCATTCATTCCAAAACCATCCATCTCAACTAAAAGTTGGTTAAGTGTTTGTTCTCTTTCATCATGACCACCACCAAGTCCTGCTCCACGTTTTCTACCTACTGCATCAATCTCATCAATAAATACAATTGCTGGTGCATTTTTCTTAGCCTGTTCAAAAAGATCTCTTACACGAGATGCTCCAACCCCTACAAACATTTCAACAAAATCTGAACCTGAAATACTAAAGAACGGAACAGCTGCTTCACCCGCTACTGCTTTTGCAAGTAATGTTTTACCGGTTCCTGGAGGACCTACAAGAAGTACCCCTTTTGGTATTTTAGCTCCAACTTCTGTATACTTACGAGGATTTTTAAGGAAATCTACTAGCTCTGATACCTCTTCTTTTTCTTCATCTAATCCTGCTACATCTTTGAAAGTAGTGCTGCCCTTGTCATCAATAGTCATTTTAGCTTTACTTTTGCCAAATGACATGACGCGGCCACCACCGCCTCCTCCTCCTTGCATTTGTTGCATGAAGAATACCATAATAAAAATAAACATTCCTACTACTAGTACAATTTGCATGATAGGGAAGAATAAACTAGGTTGTTGTACATAGGTATCTGCCCCCATAGCTACTAATTGATCAGTTGGTAAGCTATCAATATAGTTTAAAAAAGAGCTCTGATCAACTGCAACAGTTGACTTTGTTTGACTATCTTTAAGTTTCACTGTAACATATGCCTCTGTTCCAGCTAACTCTATGTTCATTTTTTCAATGCTACCATTCTCTAAACTAGCTTTAAGTTGGCCATACGTTAATTGATTAGGTTGATTCTCTAACGATTGGCTTGCTCCAAAGAATACTGCTACAAATAGTATCCCTACTATTACTAAATATAAAATACTGCCTTTAAATTTTCCTTTCAAATCTTTCTTCCTCCTTCCTCTTTTATAAATATTAGTTTTCTATTACCCCTTATTAATTGCAATGTAAGGAAGGTTTCTCATGAATTGCTGATAATCAAGTCCATATCCTATTACAAAGCTATCTGGTATAGTAAATCCAATATAATCTACATCTACATCTACAACTCTTTGCTCTGGTTTATCCAGTAATGTACATATCTTAATGCTATTTGGATTACGTCCTTCTAGTATGTTTTTAAGATAACTAAGAGTACGTCCTGAGTCTATGATATCTTCTACAATAAGTATATCTTTACCTTCTATAGGCTCATCTAAATCTTTGATAATTTTCACTACACCTGTACTTTTGTATTCGTCTCCATAGCTTGATACCGCCATGAATTCCATTTTCATTGGTACTGTTACACGTTTTGAAAGGTCAGTCATAAACATAACCCCACCTTTTAGTACACATAACATAATAATTTCTTTACCTTCGTAATCCTTTGAAATTTGCGCTCCTAATTCTTCTATACGTCTTTGGATGTCTTCTTCACTGATGAGCGTTTCTAAATTCAACATAATCCCTCCTGCAACTTTTGCCTTTTCATTACTTTAATTTCTAGTACTCTAGTAGTTTGGTCTGTAACATAATACTCAGTATTTAATCTGTTCCCTATAATCCATACTACCTCATTTCCATCTGTTATAAGAGGTATTTGCCCCCTTATTTCAGCTGGAATTTTTTGATCTATAAAAAATCTCTTTAATTTCTTAGAACCTGCTTGAAGAGTAATTGTATCCTTCTCTCTTCTTGTCCTAAGGTGTAAGCTATCTTTTATTTTATCATAATCAATATATTTAGTATACATATTTTCCGAGGTTTGTTCAACGGTTTTAGGGAGTTCTTGTTGCAAACTCAAATAGACTTGCATATGCTCGTTCTCTATATTATTCATTCCCACTTGTAGGGTATAGTCATAATTAGTAATTATATCCTTATAGTGACTTGAAATAATAATGTTATCATATTGTCTAATAGCCGTCAAACTATAGGGAAGGCTAATCTTTTTACCTGTTTGTAGTTTTATAAGTTGCAATACTTTATTGACATGTACCAAGGTAATATCTTTAGTATGCCCTATGATTTCATAAATACATTTTAAAATAATTCTCTTCTGTATATATGCTTTTACCTCATTAAGCTTATTAATATTTATGCTAGCTCTATCAGATTCTATACAAACTATTTCTAGAAATCTTTCTTTCACATAAGTGTTTAGAAATTCATCTTCTTCCCTATAGAGCTCACTTATATCAGCTAAAGTATTTGTAATGCTAGGATTGAAGTTTTGTTGTATATACGGTATAAGCTCTAACCTTATTTTATTTCTTGTATAAATAGGCTTAAAATTTGTCATGTCTTCTTTATATAAAATCCCATAAAACTCACAGTACTGCTCAATTTCTTTTCTTTCCAAATCCAAAATAGGCCTAATAATATTAGCTCTGATATGACGTATTCCACCCAATCCTCTCACATCTGAACCACGTAAAAATCTCATAATCATGGTTTCTGCCTGGTCATTGCGATTATGCGCTGTAGCTATCTTATCATTTTCATTTGTTAATGATATAAAGAAATTATATCTTTCTTGTCTTCCAGCCTCTTCCTCAGTAATCCCTTTTTCTTTAGCAATTTCTTTGACTTTACAATAATGTATATTAAAAGGAATGTCCCACTCCTTACTTATCATTTCTACATAATTTGCATCTTCATCAGCTTCCTCTCTTATTCCATGATGAACATGTGCTACTTCTAAAGTTATCTGATAAAACGCTTTATATTTATTCAAAAAATGTAAAAGCATCATAGAATCTGCACCACCTGATACACCTACAATAATATGATTGCCTTTTTCTATCAAATTATACTTTGTTATATTTTTCTTAACTTTCTCTTCTATTTCCTTAAGCATTTTTTATCCTCTTATGAAGTTATATTTATTTTTCTATAGCTGCTTATATAGTATATAGCATAAAAAGCCCCTTGAATTTTTCAAAGAGCCTTTTATCTAAAATAAGAAATAAAAAATTGTTGCTATTCCTAGTACTCCTAAACTTATCCCAAAGAAATCATCTATCCATCTTAAATTATTTATTCCGCTTGCCCTAACTACCTGTTTATGTTTTGATAATGGAATAGTCTTTGTATATGCTTCTGCATGAGGATTTACACTAATATAATTTCCAGTCTTAAGACTTCTCTCTAGTAATTCTTCTGCATAAGATACTAAGTTATTAGGTACTTTCGTAGTTTTAGGGTCTCTCAAAACAAAGACTGCTTTTTCATACCAATCATTTGTTTTACCTTCAATTACAATATTCTTTTCCATATAAGGCTCCTTTTAGAAGCAATGTATTTAAATTATTACACACTTCTAGCTATTTATTCACTTTATCTATATCTTTTGCCATACTTTTGCAACCACTATGGTCATATCATCTTTATTCTCTATGCCTAGTAAGTCACAACTCTTCTGCATCAGATATTCCGCTATGTACTTAGGTTCTCCTGCCCCGGCTTCTTGTATGAAATGTTTAAAGGTATCCTCTTTTCCTAATACGTCATCCTTTGCTGCTAAAATACCATCTGTAACCATTACAATAATATCTCCATGTTTTAATTGGAGTTTCTGCACTTCTAAATCTACTTCTTTCAGTATGCCTATTGGAAATGTTGCTGATCTTATAGTTAAAACATCCTTACCTCTTAATATAAAACTTGTAGCCGCTCCTGCCTTAAGGAATTCTGCGACCCCTGTATGTGTATCTATAAGGGTAATATCCATCGTAGAAAAAGTTTCTTCTGTTGATTTGAGAACAAGTGCTGAATTAATGAGTTTGACAGCTAAATCCTTCTTAAAGCCTGAATCCATAAACTCTTCAAGTAATTCAATGGTAGCCGTACTTTCTCTTTTTGCTATTTCTCCACTTCCCATGCCATCTGCTAAAGCTAATAAATATTGCCCATTGTCTAATTCCATAAAACTATAGACATCTCCTGACACTTTCTCTTTTGCTCTTGCAGTAGCAGCTGCGGTTATGCCAAATTTCTCTTTTATTACCAACTTAAAATAACATCCTGTTTCTGTACATTCATGTTTATCTATAGTTGTTTCAATCCCCAATACTTCTTCTACTTGTCCAAGAATTTTTTGTGGTATATCTATTTTTTTTCTACAATAATTTGTATAAATTTCTACCCACTGCTTCTTATTTTTATTTTCTACCACCATTAGATCTTTTACTCTAATCCCTTCAGCATGAAGTGCTTCAGTAAGTAGCCGTTCTTCTTCTTTGTTGAACCTTACCTCTTCTTCAACTGCTTGCACTAAACTATAAATACTATTGGCCACAGCTTTCAACTGTTCTCCCACAATAGCTCTACTTTCAACCAATCTATTGCTCCACATAATATCCTGTTTGTGTAAGTCCAATTTGAAGTTAAGCATGTAAGCAAAGTTTTCTGCATTTAAACAGTCTTGTCTAAATTTGTCCGGAATATCTCCTCTAGTAATGGCTCCATTTTTTTCACCTTTTAATACCATTTGGTGTGCCATGTTATAAGTTCTAACAATATCTTGTTCCCAACAAAATTTACACATAGAACAGTTCATACAAAATTTTTCTGCTGTATCTTCTATAATATATTTTATCTCTTTATCTGTAAACCCTAGCTTCTTACATTCTATGTTTTTAAAGGTATCACTCAATTTATTAAAAGCTTCTACAAAGTGGCTTAATCGATCTGTAATTATTTTTTGCACTCTCTGAATATGAAGTAGCTCACTTTCCTCTTCTTCTTTATAACCAAACCAATTAGCTAGGCCAAAATATTTCTCAGGAAATATCAAGGTTACTATCCCCGCAACAATATACGCCCCAATCAAAGGCATATCCATCATTCTTTCATTAAAAACAGCAAATCCTAATATATTCCCTAAAAATCCTCCTAACACTACCCCAATCCTACCCATGGGATTAAATAATCCCGCAAATAATACAGTTATTCCATATATAGACGCAAATTCTACAGGTATATATCCAATAAGTATCAAAACAGAACTTACTACTAAACTAATTGTAACCCCTACATTTACTCCACCTAAATATGCAACTGCAATAAGTACTATAAAAGTCAATATATCTCTTAGATAGATTTCTATAAACATTGGCACTTCTACATAAATATCTACCATCCCTGCCAAAATACCTGCAAAAATAAGTGTCATACTAATTGTTTCTTTAGTCGTTAAACAAGTTTTTCGATTTTCACGAATAACCTTCACCCCATAATTTAATACAATAACTAATCCAGCTCCTACCATTCCCTCTAATATTCCTATCAAAAATGCAAATAGATTAAATCCTATAATTATGAGTTCTAACAAATTAGCAATTATTATACTTATCCCTACTATAAATGCTTGATTTCTTTCATTGAGTTTCTTTTTGCTGTATTGCAATCCTTTTCTACCTAATACAACAAACATAATCATGCATATATACTTTACTGTTGTCGTATCAAAGATAGTTAGTGACACCAATCCCAATATAGCAAATAAACTAGACCATTTCCCTAATTCTTTTCCTAAATACAAACTCCCTACATAAGCTATTACTAAGGTATAATATTCTCCGGCAACCCCTATTCTTCCAAATATAAAAGCAAAAATGCATAGCCACACATCACTCCACCTAATAGCTTTAAATAATTCTCTTACACTTTTCTCCTTAGTTATCGCATTATTCATCTTCTTCCCTCCCATGCAAAACCTATTATAAAAGAAAAACTATGCATTTTTTGTAATTATCTGGTAATTATTCCCAAAAACTTTTAGACATGCTTATCTATGAAACGACGGTTTTATTTTTCCCTCCATCTTTTGCTCGCTTTAATGCCTCTTTTCCTTTTAATATTAGCTCTATTGCATCTTTTGTCTTATCACTTAGTGTTGCAATCCCTATGCTTGCACTTATCTCTCCTTCTAGGAATTTATCAAATTTTCGACTATATATACAATCTCTTATTAATTCACACGTCGCAATAACTTGCATAACTCCATGATTTTCAAAGACTATAATTAATTCTTCTTCACTATATCTACCTATTTTAATTCCTTGATTAGTAATTTTTTTTATAATATTACCAACTTCTCTCATAATCCTTTCTCTTTTTTCTTTTCCGTAAATATTAATAATCCTGTCTAAATCATCAATACTAATTATAGCAATAGACATTCCACTTCCTCTTCCATCTTCTATTAACTCCTCTAATTCATCATATATAGCCTGCTTACATAATAAACCTGTCATATAATCTATTCTTTTAATTTCACTCACTATACGCCAACAGTTTAATACATCCCCATAGTATGCTAATATCCCTCTAGCAATTAAATAGAAAACGCTTATCATTCCTATTGAATAAAGTAGTGTTGCAATTATAATACTGATTGGCTCCTTAGATACCTCTACTAATTGTATTTGGCTTATTAATAATAATCCTAGATTCAACAAACTTATATTATCTAAAAACTTTCTATCTCCTATACAAATAGCTAGTAACATAGGTATTCCTATTATGCCAATCAAAACACTTAATTCACTATGTGTATAAATGATACTGCAACAAATAACAGATATAGCTATTATTTGTATATATGCAGCTATTTTTTTATTCTTGTTTATATACAACTTAATACCTATAGTCCCTAGTATCACTACCACTAAATTTCTAATTATAGGCACTAATAAATACCTTACTACATGTATTTTAAAATTTTCTTCCTTTTTCCCACTAACTACTATCCCAAATCCTAAAAACATTAAAACTTCTAAAATTGATATTCCTATAACTATTAACTGTGTATACCTCATTAATTTTTCCATCCATTTTTCAAGCTCATCTAACTGGCTAATGCTAAGCATATATCTCCCCCTTACATAACCTATTTTTATATTTTATAAGTTTTTGCTAAGCAATATTCTTGATTATTTTTTGCTATTAAAGTATTAGATTTGATTTATTATTTTACTTCTAAGTCATTTAATGGTACTATTTTCTTATTACTTTCAATACAAAGGAGATTTATCATGGATAACAAATTATTAGCTATCGTAGATGGTAGAGAAATCAAAGAATCTGATGTAACTAGCTTACTTCGTCAATTAGGTCCTAATGCAAACCGTTTTCAAGGTCCACAAGGTCATGCTCAACTAGTTGATGAACTTGTAACACAAGAATTATTCTATTCTGAAGCTATTGCAACTGGAATGAATAACGAAGAAGCTTATTTATCTGCTGTAGAAGAGATGAAAAAGTCTTTACTTCAACAATATGCTCTTAACAACCTTCTTGCTAATGTAACAGTTACAGAAGAAGAAGCTAGAACCTATTTTGACGCAAATAAAAATATGTTTATCAGTGGTCCAAAAGCTAGAGCTAGTCATATCTTAGTATCTAACGAAGAATCTGCACAAAAGATCTTAGATGAAATTAACGAAGGACTCGACTTTGCTGAAGCAGCTCAAAAATACTCAAGCTGTCCATCTGGTCAAGCTGGTGGAGATTTAGGTGAATTTGGTCCTGGCCAAATGGTTCCTGAATTTGATGCTGCAGTTTTCTCTATGAAAGCTGGTGAAATGAGTGCACCTATCCAAACTCAATTCGGATTCCATATTGTTAAAGTAGCTTCTATTACAGATGGAGCTGAAGTAAA
>JBOFPL010000057.1:0-1922 GCA_051659885.1 Cellulosilyticaceae bacterium | reverse complement strand
ATAGATGTTGTGAAGATCATGGTCTAGCATTAGGAGATGAAACAACAAAATTATTTTTAAATACTAGAGGAAAGTTAAATGATGTAGATGAAGAAATGATAGAATTTCTAACTTATATTGATGAGTCTACAAATGCAGTATAATGTACCCATAAGTGTGGACACACAAGAGAAAGGGTTACGAGAGTTTTTGTGCCGCTAGATAAAAAATATATAAGAGCTAGGACTGAACAATGACTTAGATAATCCTTTTATGTTTACACTTATTAAGAGGTGTACCCTAAAAAATGCACAATTATAATGAAAGGATAAAATTCCTCATTATGTACAGAACAAAAAAGGGGAATACCCATAATTGAATACAGGAGAAAAATGTATGGAATCCCAAATACTATACTTAGAAAAAGGGAATGAAGACCTAAAAAGTAGACGATATATAGAAGGGGTTTTATAGATGAAAGATTATACACCTAAGGAAATGAAGACTTTACAAAGTAATCCCTACACATTGAAGGTTACTAAGCATAAGCTATACTTTACAAAGGAATTCAAAAAGCAGTTTTGGATAACATATGAAGCAGGAGTAGCCCCAAGACAAATACTCAAGGACTTTGGATATGACTTAGATATGTTTGGACAGAAACAAATTGATAGTATAGTACAAGCCATAAAAAGACAAGCAAATAGCCCATATGGATTCAGCGAGGGAGAAAACCGACAACGTAGAGCGGAAGTAAAAGATATACAGCATACAGAAGCAAAATCTGAATATTTGGATCGGATATTAAATGAAGTGAAATATTTAAGACAAGAAGTGGACTTTCTCAAAAAACTTGTGAAAGAGGAGAATGCTCCAGGAAAAAAGTACTGATAAGTAGCGGGTGGAAATTTGAAATTATAAATAGTATGATAGCAAAAGAGAATAATCTTTTAAATGTTACAATGCTGTGTGATATCGCAGGGGTTTCTAGATCAGGATATTATAATTGGGTAAAATCAGAAATTAAGCGTGATGAGCGAGAAGAAAAGGATAGATCAGACTTTGAATTAGTATTAAAAGCATACAATCAACGAGGGTATAATAAAGGTGCACGTGGGATATATATGACTATGTTACATTGGGAAGAACCTATAATTATGAATTTAAAAAAGATACGGCGACTAATGAAGAAATATAATCTGATATGTCCAATACGCAAAGCAAACCCTTATAGAAGAATGGCTAAGGCAATCAAGACTAATAATGTATCAGATAATATATTAAACAGAGAATTCACAATGCATGGAGCCCGAAGAGTTTTGCTTACAGACATAACCTATCTATCATATAAGAACAAATTTTGTTACTTATCCACTATTTTAGATGCGTTTACAAAAGAGGTTTTAGGATATGTTGTAAGTGATTCACTAGAGTTGGATTTTGTATTGGAAACGGTAAATAAGGTAATAAAAGAGCATGGAGTGGCATTAACAACTGAAACCCTCATTCATAGCGATCAGGGATGTCACTATACAAGTACAAACTTTAGAATGCTAGTGAAGGATAGAGGGTTAAGGCAGTCGATGTCACGTAGAGCTAATTGTTGGGACAATGCACCACAGGAGAGTTTCTTTGGCCATCTAAAAGATGAGATAGATATAAGTGAGTGTGAGAGCTTTAGAGAAGTTAGAGCAATAATAGATGATTGGATGGATTATTATAATAATGAAAGATATCAATGGCAACTGGCGAAATTAGCTCCTAAACAGTATTATGAATATCTTCAAACAGGAGTATTATAATGTACCCATAAGTGTGGACACACAAGAGAAAGGGTTACGAGAGTTTTTGTGCCGCTAGATAAAAAATATATAAGAGCTAGGACTGAACAATGACTTAGATAATCCTTTTATGTTTACACTTATTAAAAGGTATACCCTAAA
>JBOFPL010000056.1:0-12815 GCA_051659885.1 Cellulosilyticaceae bacterium | reverse complement strand
CTCTCGACTTTACCACTGACTACGAAGGACCCGTAGAAGCTTCCCTTTTTGACCCAAACCATCAGCTACTTACTACTCAAACCCTTTCTACTCATTCATTCCACTTTGATGTTGAAAATGTGAGTAAGTGGACCGCCGAAACACCTTCACTTTATACCTTAGTTCTTCACCAAGGTGATGAGTTTATTCCTATTCAAATTGGATTTAGAAAAATTGAAACAGCTCCCAATGGTGCACTCCTCATTAACGGTGTCCCTATTAAACTTAAAGGTGTCAATCGTCATGATTCTCATCCTGACTTAGGTCATTACACACCTGTTCAGCATATGATAGAAGACTTGATGATTATGAAACGTCATAACATTAATACCATTAGAACTTCTCATTATCCTAATACCTCAGAATTTCTCAGACTTTGTAATCAATATGGTTTCTATGTTGTAGATGAAGCTGATTTAGAAACACATGGTACATACGCGGCTTCAGACTGTAATATTTTAACAAATGATTCTACATGGGAAACAGCCTATCTTGATCGTATGATCCGAATGGTGGAAAGAGACAAAAATCACCCTTGTGTAATTATGTGGTCCTTAGGAAATGAATCCTTTATGGGCCAAAACCATGTAACTATGGCTAAATGGGCCAAAACTAGAGATAATAGCCGACTCATTCATTATGAAGGAACCGCTTTCAATGGATTAGAAGACGGCAAGGTACATAGTTGTGTAGATGTCTTTAGTCGTATGTATGCTTCCTTAGAGGATTGTATCAAAGCAGGTGAAGAAACTGAAGATATGAGACCTTTCTTCCAATGCGAGTATAGTCATGCCATGGGCGTAGGACCTGGTGATCTGAAAGATTATTGGGAGCTCTACTACAAATATCCTAGGCTTATCGGAGGGTGTGTTTGGGAATGGTGTGATCACTCCATCAGGCAAACCCAAGAAGATTCTTCATTTTTTGTCTATGGTGGCTACTTTGGCGAGTATCCTCATGATGGCAATTTCTGCGTTGATGGTCTAGTTACACCTGATCGCATGCCTCATACTGGACTTAAAGAGTATAAATATGTAATTCAACCCATCAGTCTCACTGCCAATGATCTATTGGGAGGTCATTTCACACTTATTAATCGTTATGACTTTTTAGACTTAAATCACCTTAATCTTGAATGGCAGCTTACCAAAGATGGTACACCTATTCAACAGGGTGAACTAACACACCTTACCTTAGCTCCACATAACACCATGCTTATTCAAATCCCTTTTGTACTTCCTGCTTCTTTTGATGGAGACTACTATTTAGATATCCGCTTTGTTCAAAAACATACTATGCCTTGGGCTAATAGTGGTTACGAAGTAGCTTTTGTACAATTTGAGTTAGGTCACGCTGATCCGCTTGATGTTCCTGTCACCTCTTCTTTAGTCATGCAGCAAAAAGAGCATTTTATTATATTATTAGGAGAAGATTTCACGTATCGTTTTAACTGTTTCTATGGTTCTTTTGATAGTCTTCAAACAAACGGTGTAGAAATGTTAGCTGACATACCCCATCCTGCTATCTGGCGTGCTCCTACAGATAATGATCGTAACATTCAACATAAGTGGCGTGAGCAAAACATGCATCAAACTAATACACATATCTATAACTGTGAAGTCACAAACCGCTCTTCACAAGCCGTTACACTCAAAGTTGATTATGCATTAGGGGGACCTTCTACTAGACCTTTACTCACTGGTACAACTTATTATACTATTTGGTCAACTGGAGAAATTAGTGTAGCAATGGAAACTCATGTCAGAGAGAATATCGATGAGCTCCCTCGTTTCGGACTAGAACTTCATGTTCCCGCAGGTCAAGAATATGTTTCTTACTTTGGAATGGGCCCTCATGAAAACTATATTGATCTTTGTCAAAGTTCTCATATGGGCTATTTTGAAACCACTGTAAGTGACCTTTATGAACCTTATATCAAGCCACAAGAAACGGGTAACCATACACATGTTAAATGGGCTGTTATTCATGATCAATCTGGCAAAGGCCTTATTTTCAAAGGTGATCCTGAATTCAACTTTAGTGCCCTTCATTTTACTAGTGAAGATTTAGCCGAAACACCTTTAGCTCATCTTCTTCATCCTCGTAAAGAAACTATTCTTCATATTGATTACCGTCAAACAGGTATCGGTTCCAACAGTTGTGGGCCTAAGCTTAATAATCAGTATGCTTTTAATGAAAAAGAATTTACTTTTAAATTTTCTTTTAAACCAATATGGACTGAAAGTATACCTGCGCTTATCGAAAGTAAGTTTAGACCAAGTTTATAAAACCAGCTTCAATTGCCTACCTTAATCTAAAAAAACGAGCTATAAAACTAGTGAAAGTTTTATAGCTCGTTTTTTATGGAGGGCTAATCATTATTTATGATCTACTAAGTCCCTTTAATTTGCTTTTAATATTGTTTTATAAATCCCTTTGATTGCTGGATTTTTTCTATCTAACTTATCTGCTTGTTCAATATTTTCTAAAGCTCTTTCCTTATCTCCACTCATCAAATAAACTAGTGCACATTCTGCTCTTGCATGTCCATCTTCTGGGCGCTTTTCTAAATACATAGTGTAGTGGGCTAAGGATTGCTCATACTCCTTTTTCGCCCCATAAATAAATCCTAAACAATAGTGGGCTAAATCTGCATCTTCATCTAGATTTAATACTTTTTGATAAAGTACTTCTGCCGGATCATACATCTTTAAACTTAAAAGAACACTTGCCTTACATTCGTACCCTATTGTTTCCTCTGGCTCTTCATGAATCGCTTTATTAAAACATCTAATAGCTTTTGCATAAGCATCTTTGGCTAAAAACTCATCCGCTTTATGGAAGTAACGCTCATAATCCATATTGATAGAAAGCATGCCTTCTAAATGATTTTGTAAAAGTACCACATTCATTTGATCTCCAGCATAATTATGTATGTAAGCTGCTAACTCACTTGCTCTTGTTCTATCCATGTCCATCGTAATTGGCGGAACAACTTCTGAAACTACAAAACGTCTTTCCTCCATCGGCAATAATAAAGCTTTTTCTGCTTTTCCTACAATACTGTATGCTCTTTCTACACGCTCACTATCTAACACATATTCCTTAACAGCATGTCTATATACCGTAGCGTCTTTATACCATCCAATAATACAGGTTTCCCCTTCTTTATTAGGTGCCAACCATACTACTGTTACACCCTCTACTTTTTCATCTTCTATCGTTACACCTTCTATATTTTCAATAGCAATTTCATCTAATCCTTGCCCATACCCATAGTAGTGTCCGTTGACATTTTGAAAGTTGTAACCACATAGTGGAGTCACTTTTTCTTCATCCCCTTCACCTACATAATATTTCATCCAGTCTGTTGTTACAAATACTATCTTCATCTTGTTTTCTCCTGTATTGTAAAGTTTCTTAATACTAGCTTACCATAATTATAATTTTTTTTCATCCACTATTGTACCCTATTTTTCACCACCCCAGTTGTTTATTTTTCACTGTGAAGTGAGAATCATCATTTTTAAATTCTATTGTAAATTCTCCTTGCTCGCTTACAATTATTTTAGTTAAAGTAGCTTGTCCCATGACTTCAGTATTCACTTCTTGATCTCTAAAATAATACATCAATGCTTTAAGTGTTACACCATGTGTAACAACTAATAAGGTTTTACCCTTATTTTCTGCTATAATTTCATTCATAGCTTCTTGTGCCCTTTCTCTTACACTGGCTAAATCCTCTCCGTTAGGTGCACACAACTCAAGATCTCCACACATAATACGGTTAATATCCCACTCCGGATTTTCCTTCATAACTTCATCTGTACATCTTCCCTCATACTCTCCGAAGCTCATTTCCATTAGTCCCTCATGAGTTTTTATAGTTCTTTTGCTCTCCCCATTCAAAATATGAGCTGTGTGTAAAGCTCTTTCAATAGGACTTGTATAAATCACATCTATTGGTAATTCAGCAATACGCTTTGCTAGTTCTTTTGCTCTTGCAATTCCCTCACCTGTTAAAGGGGAGTTTCCTCTACCTTGTAACCTTTTCTCAATATTCCATTCTGTTTGCCCATGTCTAGTTAAGTAAATAATTGTACACATACTAGTCTACGCCCCTTCATCTAACTCTCTTTAAATTAAATTATTATTATATGTTTTATTATTTCATTATAGTACTAATTAATAACTACATACAAATTTATTTTTTATTTAAATCTTTACTATTGCCTTCTTAAAGAAATTGTTTTATACTTTATTACAGATAAGGAATGGCGACATAGCCAAGTGGTAAGGCAGAGGTCTGCAACACCTTCATCATCAGTTCAAATCTGATTGTCGCCTTATAGCAACTCCCAACGCTTAAAAGTGCTGGGAGTTTTTTTCTATCGTGAAATAAATTTATTTTTTTCTAAGTGCTTTTACTAAATTTAAGATTTGTTCAATAGTTTTTATAATGTTCTCTTTAGTATTTTCTTTATTCATAGCTTCCTCTAAACTCATCGGACTACTTATGATTGAAAAATATGCATCTATTCCCTCTCTATTACACTGTTTGGCACCTTCCCCTAAGGTACCAGCTAATCCAATCACAGGAATATTATACTTTTTAGCTAATCGAGCTACTCCAATAGGTGCTTTCCCCATAGCTGTTTGATTATCCAGTCTACCTTCTCCAGTAATTACTAAATCTGCTTCTTTAATATCTTCTTCTAGCCTTGTTTCTTCTAGTATAATCTGAATCCCTGGCTCTAATTTCCCCTTCAATAAGCTAATTAATCCAAACCCTAGCCCACCTGCCGCTCCAGCTCCTGGTGTTTGTGAAAAATCTTCTTTTAGCTTTTCCTTAACTATCCTTGCAAAATGCTCTAATCCTTCATCTAACTGCGCTACAATCTCAGGTGTAGCGCCTTTTTGTGGTCCATAAATCACTGCCGCCCCATCGGGTCCATAAAGTGGATTACTTACATCACATGCTACTCTAAATTCACATTCTTTTAGTTCTGGCATGACATCACTTGTTTCAATATACTGGATTTGTATCAAACCTTGGCCTCCTTGTAAAACAACATTCCCTTTATGGTCTAAAAACTTAAATCCTAGTGCTGTTAGTAGCCCAGTTCCCGCATCATTGGTCGCACTTCCACCTATTCCTATAATAAATTTTCTATACCCCTCTTGGATACACTGCTTTATAACTTCACCCACTCCATACGTCGTTGTATAAAGTGGATTACGCTGTGCTGCTGGTACTAAAGTTAATCCAGCGGCTTCCGCCATTTCAATAATCACCGTTTTATGATCTCCTAGGCATCCATACTTTGCTATCACTTGCTCTCCAATAGGCCCTGTTATTTTCAATTGCTGTATTTCTCCGCCCATTCCACTCACTAAAGCTTCTATGGTCCCTTCTCCTCCATCTGCTAAAGGTTTGATTTTAACTTCTGTTGTCGATTCTATATTTAAAATCCCCTCTTTAATGGCTGTTCCTGCTTCAATAGATGTTAAGCTTCCTTTTAATGAATCAATCGCTACAACTATTTTCATTTCTAACTACCTCCCGCTATCAACCTATTCATTTTACACGATTCTCTCTTTTATTATAATTTCTTTCGTTCACTAGTCTATCCTTTTTTTACAAAAAATAGGGATAACTTTATAAGTTATCCCTATCTTCTTTCATTTCTTCTAATAGTGCCTCTATACTAGATTGGCATCTTTTCCCTTTGCAAGAACCAGTCATCGCACCTGTCACTCGTTTAATCTTCTCCACAGTATCCGCTCCATTTGCAATGGCTTCCTTAATTGCTGCACGTGTTACTACTCTACATGGGCATGTTTTAGTTAATCTATCTTTAATCGCTTGTTCATCTATTGGACTCATGAATTTCCCTGCACTTTCTTGATTATTTAATAGCTATTCATTAATTATTTAAAACTATATCATAGCAAATAATAATTATCAACTAAAATTTATTACTTATTCTTCTTTAACTTTATACTCATCTTATGACTAACTTTAGGGGAAAGGGGCATACTAATTTCATATTAACTTTATTTTAATTCTAAGAAGGTGAATAAATGCGTGTAAGAAGAGAAGTTGCGCCTATTGTAGCTATTACTCAAAATGATAATGAAAGTATCGCTATTCAAGAAGGCCTTAGCCTAATTAATTTAGAAAATCTGATTCAGCCCCATGATGTTGTTGTCATAACACCTAACTGGGTAGCACCTGGCAAACCTGAAAGTGGACGTGTTGTTGGTCCTGAAAGTCTTAGACAAGTTATCCAAAGTGTGAAAGCTTGTCACCCTAAACGCATTGTTGTCGCTACTGGTCCCGGTCAAGAAGATGTCAAAGGATTAATGGATGAAGTAGGTTTTACGCCCATTATCGAAGAAGAACAGGTAGAATTTATTAACCTTAATAAAGGTCCTTTCGTAAACGTTGAAATTAATCATCCCTGCCCTAGCCGCTTAAGCCTAAATAAAATTTATGAAGAAATGACTTTTCTCATTTCATTTACTCAACTTAAAATTCATGAAGAAGCTACCATGTCTGCTGCTATTAAGAATATTACTATGGGCTGGCCAGCAGGTGATGAACAAGGGTACCCCAAAAAAGATTTGGGCATTCATGATGATTTACATGGTTTCATGGCTGCTTTATTTGAAAAATTCACTATAGATGTCTCTATTGTAAGTGCAAGTCCTGCTATGATAGGAACCGGTCCCCACAAAGGAGCTGCTGCTCATACAGGATTGGTACTTTGTGGCACAGATCCTGTAAGTACAGATGTAGCCGGTGCTAGACTTTTAGGTTTCAAACCTCAGGCTGTTCATTATCTCCATGCAATTACTAAAAAGGGATTAGGTCGTAGTACATTTGATTTAAAATCTAAACAAGGTATTCAATTTAAGGGCATTCCTTTAGAGGAAGCCGAAAATCATTTTAGTTCTTGTGCTTATCAAAAATCTTTTTCGGTAGATGCTACTAACTAACTCAGTAAGAGAGGTTTTTTGATAAATCCTCTCTTTTCTAAATTTATTTTCTAAAAATATATTTTTTAATTTGCTCTACACACTCCTCAATACTACTTGTAGAAGTATCTACTTTTAAGTTATATACCTTATCCTTATGAATGCATTCCTGCCATAAAGATACAGGTTTCATAATCGATCCATCTTTATTTAAACTGTTGTATCCCGTCATCGTCCTTCTTCTTACTATTTCATCAATTCCACACTCAACTCCTATTAAATAAACAGGTAATCCATCTAAAATATCGATGCATTTTTCAAAAATTTGTTTTTTAGTTGCATAATCTTCATGGTGACCCACATCTACTACCACATTTAGTCCTAATAAACTATGTACTGCAATTGATGTATATAAAGCATAATACATATTTTCTATAGTATCTTCTAACTCAGCTGCCTCTTTACCTGGTCTTAACCCTATCCCTGGTAACAAATGATCTGGCGTCATCTTCATATAGTGATCTACACCTATATTCATCCATACACCTTTAAATTGCTGTTGTATAACTTTTGCAAGGCTAGACTTTCCTGAACGTGGTGCCCCATTTAAAATAATAATTTTCCCTCTTTCGGCTTCCCTAACCTGTTGAATATTTTTTACATCTATTTTCATTTTTTACTCCTTCCTATACATCCTTGGCCCTTTATTATTTATAATAATATGTTAAGATACTCTTGTTTATATCAAAATAATCTAGTCTAACTCAAGAAACAGCAACCTTTTAAAGACTGCTGTTTCTTGAGTTAATTCTTATTATATTGTTTTCTTTTACTTAGCTCACCTTCTAGTATTTTAACTAATTTTTGGCTAAGTACATCACCATAAGTTTTAGCCTTTCCTGTATTCATCTTACCACACCCTTTCATTAAGCTATCTTTCTTAGTATGTACCTAAAACACCGCTCTTAACTCTATAAAAATAGAATTTTTGCTTCCATTTTATTTTTATAGATATATCTCTATTTCTCACTATGCTTTCCTTTAAAATATTTTTAATTTTTTCAAATATAAAAGCCGCCATCTTAAAACTAAGATAACGGCTTTTATCATCTACTCAATAGAGCTTATTCAATTTTATAGTATATAAAAAAATAAAACTGGCTTAATTTTCTCTCTGTTATGTTTAAGTCAGTTTTATTTTTTATTTTATCCGATCTAGTTGGACCTATAGCAATACCCATTTAACAGAATCCGTTCTGTTAATTTACTTTTCTATAATATATTTTTTGTCATTATTTGTCAATAGTTTCACATATTTTTTTATTCCTTTATTTGTAAAATCATTTATATGAAAGAAAGTTTAGAGAAGGTTTTTTCTAACCTTTTCTAAACTTTCTTTCATAGTCCTATTGATTGCTTTTATCTAACCAGTTTCTATATTATTTTCTTCTTTTAGAGCTAATTTATTCTAATAATCTTTTCCAGTTATTACATATATATTGAATAAGCATAAATAAAGGTACAATTCCCCAAAGAGCTTCAGGTACAATAAACACGATTCCCACCTTATAACTTATTATCACTGTGAAAAAACTTATTACACTGGCCCCTAATACCTGTATAAATAGTTGTTTACCTTCTCTTATATTCATCTTTCTTATGCCAACAATTGTTCCCAAACTGCTTATTCCCCATGTAACTAGGAGTGTTTGTATGATTTGTGCCCGCCATAAATCAGGCAAGTACTTCGGTAAACTTTGTATCTCTAAATGATTTGTACTCATCTTTTTCCAAAGTTCTGACCAGAATTCAAAGTCTGACCATTGATTAGGTATCAAATATGCAGGTATATTGAATTGAATAGTCATAAACTTAACCATAAGAGCTGTTATTCCCACTGTTATAATCATAAGGATGATGGTAGCAACCCAGTATTGATATGTTGCATAACATAATTTATATAACTTAATTAGTCCACCTATCCCAGCCATCCACATTGGTAAATACACAATTTGTGTTAAAACTATACTCATCAGTGACAAATTAATTGCTGTGGTCTCTGCTAACCCATAACGACTTCTAAAGATTTCTAGCTGTCTTTCAATATTTTCACTGTCTATAAATTGTACTCTTAATTGATTTAACTTCATGTCCTCTTCATTTGCCTTAGTAAGTTGTACAATGATAGCTGGAGTCTCTTCATCAAGCACACCACTCACATGATATACTTGCTCTTCATAGTAAAATGTTTTTCCTATAACCTCTAAACTTCCCCACAAATCATAAGCTACCTTTTTAGTAATGATGGCGCCCTTATCATCTCCTTGATAAATTAAATCACCTGTTACTTGATTTTTCGAAATCAATGAACCTAAATCACCAAATACATAAATCATTGCACTTTTTGTGCTTTTTTCTAGCTCCTTATTACTCGCTACAATTTGTGGAATCTGTCTCCATGCCACTAGATTAGTAGTCATCCTTTTTTCATCATTTGTTTCTTCTGTCTGTATCTTTTCTAGCTGTTCCAAAGTAAACGTAGGTTCATGGTAGCGTAGTTCCATACTGGTTTTTAGATTTTCTAACTTTTGCGCACTGGCTAAACATATGCTCCATACAAATAGTATCCCAAATAGTACGAATGCATATCCTCCAAGTCGCTTGATTGGGTCAATCATTGTTTACCTAGGCGTACTCTATCGCCTACCGCAATAGGTTTGTTCGCCTCTGTAATAATCTGATCTTGAGGACTTAATCCACCCTGTACACCTACTACTTTGCCATTTCTATCAAATTCAGTAATCCCTATACGTTGAGTAATATATTGTTCACCCAGCGTCGTCACTTGTTTGCTCACTACCAATACATACTTTCCTTGGTTATCTTCACGTATTGCTTCAATAGGGACAATACTTGGATACTTATCTGACTCTTTTCTAACTACTAACTTCCCACTTACTCCTGCTGTTCCTTGTGTAAGATTGACGATTACTTTTTTCTTATTACCTTTATTGTTTTCATCTCCTTTCACACTCACAATACGTTCAATCACTGTATCTTCTTCTATAGGTCTTTTTTCACCTTCTAATGTGATACTTACTTGATCTCCTACAGCTATCTTCTCTGCACTTTCTTGGTCAATTTCTGCTTCGAATACATAATTTGTATCTGCTGAAATAACGGTAATGAGCGTTGTACTTGCTGTCTTTTCACCTTTTTTCACATTAATTACATCTATTGTTCCATCTACTGGAGCTATAATGGTACTATTATTAGCTTTTATCCCAACTAACCTACTTAATTCTTTTTCCTTAACCTCTATATCTAATTGTAAAAGTTCTAAACTAATATTATTTTTTTCTTGGTCTTTTGCTTCATTTTTATTATTTTTTTCTGTTTGTTTTTCTGCTTCTGTAATTTTTCTTTCAGCATCTATCATTTCACGATCCATTTTAGCAAGTGCTTGATCTTTACTATAGACTGCATCTTCTATTTCACTTTGTTTAGCTTTAACTTTATCTTTTGCTACATCAATTTTATTTTTTTCAGCTTGAAGCGTGTCTTCATCAACTTCTCCTTGTTCAAGTTTTAGGAGTTTATCTTCTACTTTTTTTAGAGCATCTTCTGCTTCTTTTACATTACGTTGCCAATCTTTTTTTGTTATCTCATATTCCATTCGTGCACTTTCTATACGTTCAAGTGCCATCGTTGCATCCCCACCATCTAACAGCCATAACTGAGCTTCAGCCTCATCTACTACTTTTTGTGCACGTTTTAAAGCTTTTTCTTGTTCATACTTTTGCTTTTCTACATTTTTCTTGGCTTCTTCAATCTCTTCTTGTATTTCCGTCATTTGATCTGCTAAATTTTTTTCATTTAAATCTTCCTGCTTTTTTTTAGCTGTCTCATAATTTTTTTCAGCTTCTTCTAATGCTAGTTCAGCCTCCACTAGGCTAGCTTCTATACGTTCAATCTTAACTGCTTCTTGCTCATCTAGTAACTCTTTATCCTCTTTGAGCCTTTCTAATGCAAGTGTTGCTTCTTCAATAAGATCTCCTGCATTTTCACTTCCTCCATTGAGCTGCATTTGCTTTTTCTGAAGGTACATTTTTTCTATTTCAACTTTTATAGATTCGATCTTTTCCTCTAATTCTTTGACATCTAATTTGAGTAAAGGATCTCCTTTAGCCACTTGATCGCCGCTTTCTACGAAAATTTCTTTCACATTCAAACCTGCTTCAGCTTCAATCTCTACCTCATTTTGGGCTTCTAGTTGGCCTGTCCATTCAAAAGTATGCTCCACTCTCCCACT
Organism: Cellulosilyticaceae bacterium; assembly: GCA_051659885.1. Classification (GTDB taxonomy): domain Bacteria; phylum Bacillota; class Clostridia; order Lachnospirales; family Cellulosilyticaceae; genus JAVVPO01. Next base: position 1,483 of record JBOFPL010000056.1, on the reverse strand, counting down.
TTTAGGATTTGCTACACCTACTGTCGGTATCGTAATCGAATCTGCTAGCCTTGATAGCATAGTCAAAACCAACATAATGATTATAAATCCAGCTAAAGCCTTCATTGCTATACGTTCACGTTTTCCACGTTCATCTTTATGTTCAGGAAGTTTCTTTTTCATCACTTCCTTTAGCTTTAATTCCATAATTTTTTCCTTTCTACTCTTTATTCCTTCAACCCTGCTACACGAATCCCTGCTTCTAAATAAGTTTGCCCCCACAAGAATACAAGTAGTGCTGGAATAAGCATAATGACTGAAGCTGTTATGCTTATTCCCAAATTATCAGCTGTAATTTGAGGTAGATATAAAGATAATGGCCACAGTGATTGATCTTTAATAAAGGTTAAAGGCTGCTCAATCATGTTCCAATATTCTAAAAATCCTAAAACCAGGGTAGATACAATCCCTGGGGCACCTAATGGTAATCCTATGTAAATAAAGGTTTTAAACACACCTGCTCCATCTATTTCTATGGCTTCAATCATTTCCTTTGGTATCGCTCTAAAAAAGCGATACATAAGAAAAACTGGGAAAGTTGAACATGCCGCCGGCAAAATAACCGCCCATCTTGTATCTAAAAGTTGTAAGCGATCTAATACTAAATAATTGGGGACCATTGTTACTTGAAACGGCATGAGCATCAATCCCATGTAAAGCGTAAATAGTACCTTTTTAAACGGAAACTCAAATCTTGCAAATCCCCATGCTGCTGGCATACCCAATACCACATGACCTAACAATATTGGAAGAACTAGCTTCATAGAATTCCAAAACATTGCGAAGAATTCTGGGGAATCTAATAATAACTTCACATAAGGCCTCAGCGTAGGGTACTCAGGTAAAAGAGGCCATGTAGCCATCCCTTTCTTTGCCATTAAAATTGGACCAAACGCTTGACTAATTTCATCTATTGGCATCAGTGAACCACTCATTAACATCCATAAAGGTAACCATACTACTAAACTTAGGAGAGTTACACTGACTAATGTCATATATTTTTTCATGATTAATCCTCACTTTCCCAAGCTTTTTGAAGTAACAAAATAAGAATAAATATAACTGCTGCCATCAAAGTTGCAGCAGCAGATAACTTATCTATATCTAGTGATGTAAACCAGTTATTAAACAAATGCTGAAGCATATACATACTATCATGTGGATAATCTCCAGCCACTAAGTAAGCTTCCCTAAACACTTTAAAAGAATTTAGTAGAGATAATACAACAATAGTAAAGAGTGTAGGCAAAAGCTGTGGGATCGTTATCTTTGCAAATTGTTGCCATGCATTCGCACCATCTACTCTTGCTGCTTCATAAACTGTTGGGGATATATTGCTTAATCCAGCAAGCCACAAAACCATATTATAGCCTATATTGCGCCATATATAACTTGCCACTAGCACCCAAAATGCCCAGTCTGTCTTCATCCAATCTATAGCATT
>JBOFPL010000055.1:0-5305 GCA_051659885.1 Cellulosilyticaceae bacterium | reverse complement strand
CCTACTAAGACGTTAATCTCTCGTTTATTAAATGCTTCTAAAATCTTGCTATGTCCTTCTTTTCCTGAGGTTGTCTCTACATCCATTCGTCCTACCCCATATTCTGAGAAATGGGTAAGCAAGTATTCTTCTATCTTTTCTGTTCCATTTCCAAAAAATCGAATGTACTTACTTCCGCAACTTGGACAGGTCTCCGGAATCTCTTGTTTACTGCCACAATAATGACACTCTAAACTTCTCGTTCTCATATGGTAAGTCATAGCGACATCGCAGTGTTTACATTTCACTACAAAACCACAACTCCTACAATTAATAAACGTCGAATGTCCTCTTCTATTTAACAGTAACATAACCTGGTCACCTTGTTCAAGCGTAGTTTTTATAGCATAGTATAAAGCTCTACTAATGGGGCTATTATTCCCTTCTTGAAGCTCCAAACGCATATCTACCACTTCTACCTCAGGCAGTACTGCACGACCTACCCTCTGATTAAGCTGAGCTAACGCAATACGTCCTTCTCTTGCATCATAATAACTTTCTAAACTTGGAGTAGCCGATGCAAGAATTACAAGTCCACCAGCCTCCTGCATACGCATTTTAGCAACTTCTATCGCGTTATATTTAGGTGTGGTTTCTGATTTATAGGTGGTTTCATGTTCCTCATCTACCACAATCAGCTTAAGATTTTGTAAAGGTGCAAATACCGCACTACGCGGTCCTATAATAATAGAAATCTCACCTGCTTTTGCTTTCATGTAAAGCGTTTGTCTTTCTTTCGGTGTCATCCTACTATGCGTCAGTGCTACTCGGTTACCAAATCTCTCTTGAAAGCGCTCTACCGTTTGCTTTGTTAATGCGATCTCAGGAACTAAAATAATAGCACTTCCCCCTTGATCAATAACATCTCTAATAGCGTATAAGAAAACCTCCGTCTTTCCACTACCTGTAACCCCTTGTAATAGAATCGTTTGATATTTTTCTTCTTGAATAAAATACGCCATTTGATTATAAGCACTTTGCTGCTCTTCATTTAAAACCTTAAATTTATCATATTGAACTGCATCTATCACTGTATCATTATAATATTTTTCCTTTTTCAAGATGCCATTTTTTATCAATGTTGTTACACTGGATTTGCAAGATGAACCCACCTGCCTATCAAGTTCCTCTATCGTTGCTTTTGCTTTGAGCAAAATATATTCTAAGATAAGCTTTTGCTTAAGAAAAGTTTTCTTGTGACTATTTTGAAAGAGATAATGTGTCATGCTTTCCACTGAACACTCTGGCTCTATAAACTCACTATAACTTCTTTCGTGAATAAGTGGTTTAGCTGTCATACCTGGCGGTAAGATAGCACTGATACTCGCAGCATAGCTTGCCCCATAGTACTGTACGATAAATCTGGCGATATTTATTTGTTCCTTAGTCAAAATAGGAGCTGGATCAACGACTTCCAAAATGGCTTTAACTTGGTAACCACTTTCCTCAATTTGATCAAGCAAATGTACCACATAGCCTATTTGGTACTGGCTGCCTCTCCCAAAAGGTACTTTCACTCTGCACCCCACTTCTACTTTGTCCTGAAGTGCTTCTCCTATTTTGTAAGTAAAAAATCTATCTATCTGCTTTGCCGTCGCAAACTCGATGACTACTTGTGCATACTTACACATATTATGCTCCGTTCTTTAAATATCAGAAAGGATAAATAAGTGGAAACCACCTATTTATCCTTCAATAATTCTTTCTCTCATTGTAACTTTTCCAGAATAAAGTTCATCTACAGCAATTGATGTAGGTTTTTGATGTCTTAATTTCACTGAAAGCTCTGCAGCTTCTTTGATTCTACTTGGATCAATTTGAATATCATTATTTTTTTCTGACTTAGCCATTGCATCCTCATTGACAATATCAATGATTTGTCTAGCTCTTTTAGCAGTTGCAATAACAATAGAATATCTACTTGTCACGACTGTCTCTGAGGCATCAGAGTTAAGTTTTTTCATAAGTTGAGAATAAGATGGTTGTAGCATATTAATTGCCTCCTTTAGAATTAAGCATATCTTGTATATATTGTTTATACCTATAGCTTTTAAGTTTTTCTGCATTTACTATTTCTTTAATCTGAGCAGTTGCCTGTTCAATTGTATCATTAATAACTATATAATCATAGTCTGCATAATGTAAAAGTTCATCTTCTGCTCTTGCAAGACGTTTTTCTATTACATCAGGTGTCTCTGTATTTCTACCAATTAACCTATTTTTAAGCTCCTCAAAAGTTGGTGGCATAATAAAGATAAAAATAGCATCTGGGTAAACATTCTTCACTTGAAGTGCCCCTTGTACCTCGATCTCTAATATAACATCTGTTCCTTCTTGGATAGACTCATCAATGAATGATTTAGGCGTACCATAGTAATTGCCACAGAAATTAGCATACTCTAGTAACTCTTCTTTTGCAATCATTTCTTCAAATTCTTCTTTTTGTTTGAAGAAATAATGTACACCGTGTTCTTCACCTACTCTAGGTCCTCTCGTTGTAGCAGATATAGAAACGACAAAATTACTTTCTTTAATCAGCTCTTTTACTATCGTTCCTTTTCCTGAACCTGAAGGGCCAGATAAAATGATTTTTAATCCTTCACTTTGCATAATTATCTCCTTAAAACCTATTTATTATTCTTGTTTCCGGACGTTTATAGCTTTCTACTACTTTACTCAATATTTTGGATTTGCTCTCTAATCTTTTCTATCTCTGTTTTTAATTCTACAGCATAGTTTGTAATGGTATAATCACCAGATTTTGAAGCAATCGTATTGGCTTCTCTATTCATTTCTTGCATTAAGAAATCGAGTTTTCGACCAACTACCCCACCTGCTTCTAAAATACTGCGTAATTGTTCAACGTGACTTTTTAGTCTAATGAGTTCTTCATCTATTGCACATCTATCTGCAAACATAGCCACTTCTGTTGCTATTCTTGCCTCATCTACAGGTACATGGTCTAAAAGTTTTTGTAAACGATCTTGGAGTTTACCTCTATACTCGTCCACAACTCTTTCACTTAATCCTTCTACCTTCTCAATAACAGTCTTAATATAGTCTGTCTTGAGTAAGATATCTGACTTAAGCGCTTCACCTTCTTTGGTACGCATAGCTTGGAACTCCTCTATAGCCTGCTCTAAACATTTTTCTATTGTTACCCAGATTGTTTCTACATCTGCAGGCTTCTTTTGTACATTGATAATATCATTAATAGCAATAATTTCTGCTATTCCTAAATTGTCTACTAAGCCAAATTTTTCTCCAACTTGTCTAAGACTTTCAATGTAACTTGCACACACAGGTTCATTCACAACAACTTCTATATCATCTTGTGACATACTTGTGTAATATATACCTAGTTCAATCTTTCCTCTAGCTATTTTTTCTTTCAGTGCTTTTCTTACACTTTCTTCAAGATGGTTAAGCGTACGTGGCATTCTAATATTAATGTCACAGTATCTGTGATTCACACTGCTAATTTCTACATTAATTTTTCTAAGCCCCTCTTCTAATTCACATCTCCCATAGCCGGTCATACTATTTATCATACTATCCCTACTTCCATTAGGTTTTCTCTTTCGTAGTGGTTTAGAGGTCTTACAAACCTATACTGTCTACAAATCAATGCTCTATATTATAGCACACATCACTTTTATTTTCAAAAAAATTATGCTATACTGCGTTTAAAGTAAAGGAGGACTTAGAATATGGCCTTAGATGGAATTGTATTATCCAATATTGTTCACGAACTCAATGACACCTTAATCGGTGGTCGTATAGATAAAATTTATCAACCTGAAAAAGACGAATTACTACTTTCTATTAGAAGTAATCGCGTGGCTTATAAACTTTTACTTACTGCCAATAGTAACTACCCACGTTTACATTTATCTCAGCAAGCTAAGCAATCACCTGCTGAGCCGCCTATGTTTTGTATGCTACTGCGCAAACACATCTCTGGTGGTAAAATCGTTTCGATTACTCAGCCACTTTTTGAAAGAATTGTAGAGATCCATATCGAAGCAACTAATGAGTTAGGGGATAAAGAACACAAAAAACTTATCATCGAAATTATGGGAAGACATAGCAATATTATTCTCACTAAAGAAAATTATACAATCTTAGATAGTATCAAGCATATTTCTGCTGATAAAAGTAGTGTGCGTCAAGTACTCCCTAATAAGGAATATACTTATCCACCGAATCAAAATAAACTGAATCCAATCACTACAGATTTAAAAACATTTACACAAACACTTAGTGCATTAAATGTTCCTTTGTTTAAAGGACTTTATTTATCTTATAGTGGATTAAGTCCTGTTGTAGCTCATGAGATTTGTCATCGTACTCACCTAAGTAGTGATGTGCTCTGTCATGAAATTTCTTCAGAAGCTTATGAAGCACTTTATGCAACTTTTAATGACATCGTAACGCTTATTAAAAGAAATGATTTTTCACCAGTCACTTATTTAGATACTGAGAACCAGCCACTGGACTTCCACAGCGTACAGCTTAGTCTTTTAGCCGATCACTCACAACTAACCTTTGACTCTGTATCAGCCATGTTAGAAAACTATTATCACGAAAAGACTAATCGTTTTAATGTTTCTCAAAAAACTGCTGATATTAAAAAGCTTATTCATAACTTTGTTGATCGTACTGTTCGTAAGAAAATCATTCAAGAAAAAGCTATTGAGGAAAGTAATCAGAGTGAGCTTTATAGAATGTATGGGGAACTCATTACTTCTTATTCTTATAGTATTGCCCCAGGCAGTGAAAGTTTTACAACGATCAACTACTATGAAGAACCTTTTGAAGAGCTCACAATCCCTCTCGATAAACAATTAACTGCTATCGAAAATGCGCAGCGTTACTTCAAGACTTATAACAAAGCAAAACGTACGCTTATCGCTGCTGAGGAACAATTGGCCGTTATCGAAGAAGATTTACATTATTTAAATTCTGTACTGGTTTCTTTAGATATCTTACAAACTGAGGAAGATATCGCTGGACTTCGTCAAGAACTTACAGATATGGGATACATGCGTAAGCGCAAACAATCCAATAAAAAACAACCTAAAAATAATATGCCTTATATGCAGTTTAAATCCTCTAGTGGGTTACCTATTTTTGTAGGAAAAAATAATTACCAAAATGATGCCTTAACAATGAAGTTTGCTAAGCCTTCTGATATGTGGCTGCATATCAAGGATGGCCCAGGTTCTCATGTTATTATCCGTATTGAACATGGACAAGAATTAGA
>JBOFPL010000054.1:0-13560 GCA_051659885.1 Cellulosilyticaceae bacterium | reverse complement strand
TGCCACTTTACAACCACAGTTCATGGCAGGAATGCCAGTATGTGCGATAAAACTTTTAATAGAAGTCTCTCTAATATAATAGAGTGGCCTAATCAGCTCTAAAGATTTTGAGTCGCTTGAGTGAAGTTTGGGAAGCATTGTTTTAAAGCTTCCAGCATAAAGGACATTAAGCATAGTTGTTTCAATGACGTCATCATAGTGATGGCCAAGTGCTAGTTTATTGCAGCCAAGAGCAACTGCTTTATCATACAGAAAACCACGTCTCATACGTGCACACATATAACAAGGATAATCTTTGGAGATACGTTCGGAAACCTCAAAGATATCTGAATCATAGTAGTGAACATCTAATCCTAGATGTGTGCAATTCTCCACCATAGTTTTTTTATTAATTTCATTAAATCCAGGATCCATAGAGAGAAATATAGGCGTAAATGAGATGTCGGAATATCTATGCAGCATTTGGAAAAGTTTGGCCATGAGGAGGCTATCTTTTCCTCCAGATATAGCAATACCAACAACGTCGCCATCTTCGATAAGTTTATAGTCTTTGATAGCTTTAATAAATGGGGCCCAAATATATTTACGGTATTTGGTTTGGATACTCTTTTCGATATCCAGTAAAGGAATTCTTGTCATAATACACCTCAGTAGTTAATTCATATGGAGACATTATAACAAAACTTAGAGATTTGTCCAATTGGAATATGCATATAAAGCCATAGCAACTAGAAAGATGCTATGGCTAGGCATATTTTAAGCTTCTTTTTTTCCATCAAATACAACAACAGGGACTTTGGTTTTCTTTGAAAGTTTATCTTTGTTAGAGTGATGAAGTAATTTTTCAAAGGAGTGTTCTTTGGCACTTGGAACCACAATTAAATCCACACTTTTTTGACGAGCAACATTAATAATGGTATCCATATGAGGACCAATAAGGCAGACAACTTCATGTTCACAATCCGTAAGCAAGGAATCTATCTTTTTGGTCAGACACTGATGCGCAATGTTGATACTTTCCATATTAAGATTAGCCACAGAATACAAAATACTGGGATAACTATAGCAATTTGTAAAGGTTAGTGGACTAGTAATGTAAAGCACAATAAGTTTAGCATTATTAGATAAAGCAAGTTCCTTGGTATAATTTAGAGCTTCAGTATCAATAGAATTTGTAATGGGTAAAAGGATGGTTCTAATGCTCATAATAATACCTCCTTTTTAGAATTATATAAAATATTATAACATATAAAAACAAGTAGTAGAATATATCTAAAAAAAATAATTTTAATTATTTCTTTTAAGATATTTATACTAATAATATATGAAAAAAGAAAGGGGGATGTTATAAAAAATATAAAAAAAATGGAGAATTAACAAAAAGAACACAAAATAAAAATAAGTTTTTAATATAATAGAGGAAAAAATATATTTTAAGGGGAAAGTATGTTAAGAGAAGTTGAAAATTCAGATTTTGAAAAACTTTTTGAGTGGGCAAATGAGGAAGAAGTTAAGAAAAATGGATATCATCCAGATTGTATAGATAGACAAAGTTACTTCAAATGGTTTTCGGATAAGATGGATAGTCCTAATGCAAAGATGTTTATTATTGAAGAAGACAAGAAACAAGTAGGGGAACTAAGGTTAGAAAAATATAAGCAAGATGCGATTATCGTATATAGTATTGATAAAGAGTATAGAAGTAAGGGGATTGGGAAAAAAGCAATTGAAACACTAGATCATTATTGTAAAAAACATAAACAATATTTTGATGAAACAAAGTGGCTGAGCGCGTTTGTAAAAGCAGATAATATTTATTCGATTAGGGTATTTGAGAAGAATAAGTTTAGAAAAGTTTATGAGAGTTCAAAGTACATAGTATTTAGAAAGAAAATAAGTATTTAAGAGAGTGAGTTATTCACTCTCTTTTTTATTAGTAGAGTCAGTAGAAATAAGGAAGTCTTCTAAATTAGAAAGTATACATTCTTCTGAGTCTGTACAGTAAGATATTTGAATGTGCTTTAATGGAAATGCTAATAAACTAGGAAAGGTATCGGGTAAACTAAAAGAAATTTCGGCAGTTTCATTGGGTATTAGATTACCAAGTTCTATTAATTTTAGTGGAGGAGTAAACGTAAGAGAACCTCTTTCGCGAGTTACTTTATATTGGGAAATGGTTATATTTAAGTTATCTAGGAGTAGCGTAATATTAGTAAGCGGAATATCAGAAGTATTTGTAATTTGAAGTGTTTCTTTATATTGATCATTATCTAGAAAGAGTGGAGTTATATTAAGCATTGTATCATCTCCTAAAGTTGATTTTTATATAGTATATGATAAAATACCCAGGATAAGTTCAAAATAAAAAGAGCTTCTTAAAATCGAAGCTCTCTTAAAAAGTTAGTTATTGCATCTTCCGAAATAATTTTTCTTATACCATTCACCAGGATTACATCCTGAGCATGGACATTTATGGCAGTGTTTATGGCGAGGACGGTTACAATCATCATCATCTTTACAGCCACAATTACAACCACAATTGCATCCACAGCCACAATTATTTATACGACGAGGCTCAGGTCTAGGTGGGCAAATTGGATGAACGGGTCTATAGCAACCACAGTCATCATCACAATCACAGCAAGGTCCTACAGGTGGTCTAAATGGAGGGAAAGGTCTGTTGCAACCACAGTCGTCATCGTCATCAAAATCACAACAAGGTCCTACAGGTGGTCTGAATGGAGGAAGAGGTCTGTTGCAACCGCAGTCATCATCATCAAAATCACAACAAGGTCCTACAGGTGGTCTAAATGGAGGAAGGGGTCTATTACAACCACAATCATTTTTAGGTTCTGAGCAACGAGGTTCAGGTCTAGGTGGGCAAATTGGGTGAACGGGTCTTTGACAACCACAGCCACAATTACAGCCACAGTTACAACCACATTGATTACGTTTACGAGGTTGTGGTGGGCAAGCACAGTTACAAGGTCTATCAAATCCATAGCCTTTACAAGCTCTTAAATCAGCATTTTCATTTGATCCGCATGTATTACAGTTGCTAACAGGCTCATTACAGCAGCAACAATTACAACCACAAGCAGGTTTTTGATTACAATTACAAGTCATATATAAAGCCTCCTTACAAAATACTTTAATAAAAAAGGTTACTTCAATAAATATACTATGCGTATATGACAGAGTTTGACATTACTTTTTTAGAAATAAATAACATATTTTTAAGTGAGAAGAATATATATATAAGGACGAGCTATTTGAGAGAAAAAGGGGGAAAAAATGAAAAATAAATTTATCATATTTCAATTAGCGACTATATTTGTAGGAAGTATAGTCGGAGCTGGATTATCTTCGGGAAGAGAATTAAATCAATTTTTTTCAACCTATGGATACAAGAGTTTTATGGGACTTTTAGTATGTGGATTACTTTATATATTAGTGGGGAAAATGATTATACAGATTAGTGTAAGACATAAAGTAAACTCATATAATGAATTTATTAGTTTAGTATGTCCAGGACCGGTTGCTATTTTTACCAATATTGTTCTAACACTATTTTTAGTAAGTAGCACTTCTATCATTTTAGCAGGAAGTTCAGCTGTAGTGTACCAGTACTTTGGGATACCTAGATGGATCGGGCTTATATTGATGATTACATGTAGTGTTTTTTTCTTATTAAGAAATACCAAAGGACTATTTGAAGTCAATAGTGTGATTGTTCCTATTTTAGTAGGCGTAATGAGCGCAATATTTATAGGGTACATGACTAAAAATACTGGACAAGTTAGTTTAGAATACCTAGAACAGTTACCTTATACAAAGACTAATTGGATAGGATCAAGTATTATCTACGCAGGATTTAATATCATTTCTATAGTGGGAATACTAGTACCACTAGCAAATGAACTCAATGATTCAAAAACTTTATTAAAGGGAGTTATTCTGGGAACAATTATATTAACCATAATGAGTGCTTATATTACATTTTTAATGATGGTTAATCCAAGTTATCCTTTAAAGTATGAAATTCCAATTTTAGCAGTAGCCTCAAAAATCGGATGGGGATTACAGCTAGCATTATTAGGTGTAATATGGTTAGAAATGTTTTCCTCACAAATTTCTAATATCTATAGTTTAACGAGATGTTTAGAAAGTAAATTTAAAATATCTTATAAGAAGGGGATTGCTATCTGTCTATTAATAGCTACACCATTTTCTATGATCGGGTTTTCTAAATTGGTAGACTTCTTATACCCACTTTATGGCGTATTAAGTCTAGCATTTGTAGGATGTTGTATTGTATTTTATATTAGAGAAAGAGTAAGCATTACATACAAGCGACACACAAAGAAGAAGGGTCTATCGCATAATTAATAATAATTACGTCTAATCAATAAACGAGCCATAAAACTATTAATTTAGTTTTATGGCTCGTTTATTGATATATAAGCTTATTGATAGCGTGTTACAGGTTATTAAAGGACATAAATAACGCTTGCTAAGAGGCTGTAGAGAGTAGAAGTGGATTATCTATAAGTTTATTAAGATACCCCTCATAGATCAGGGTAAGCTCTGGGTGATTTTTGAAATCAATAGCTGTAGTACAAATGGGTTCTTTACCAAAGTCTAAGGTTTGTGTTTCTTGCAAAATATGGGATACAAACTGAGAACAGAAATAGCGATACTTGGGTTGAATTTTTATATTAAACATATAACCTAATACACCTATGAGGTTATACTTGTATTTATCTTTTTCTGACTCAAATTCATCAAGTTTTTTGATAATATGTTTATAATTTTCTTCTGGAATATAAAGTTCATACATACGGCACTCTGTAAGTGGGAATTTTTCTACCCAACGTACATAGTTTTCTATCATAAATCCACCAAAGAAAGGATTATGTATATTTTTACGACTAAAGCTATAACCGAATTTAAAGTCATCTGAAAAAATCAGAGAAACATGGGCATAAGGTTCTTTTGTATAAGAATTAATCAGTGCACAGAAGACACTTTCAGTTTTACTTAGCATGATATATATTTTTTTCAATAAGAATTCCCCCTATAATAAGTCCTATAATATATTATAAAGGACATAGGGGGTAATTCAAAGCTATAATGAAGAAAATATGAAGATTAGTTTTTGATCTTTGTAATGTTGGTATCTTCAGAGAAGTTTTTAAAGTTGTACATAATAAGTACTTCATCAAAATCATGTTCATTTAAATAATCACTGACTTTCAAGGGAAGAGATCTCAAATCGATGATATGAACTTCATCAAAGTTATAAGCCAGGAATGGAACAAATGAATTAGCGTAGGAGTCTTTAAAAACTAAGAGTTTAGAAGGAGCATGGGGAGACTTATTTTGAGCATGAGTGCTTTTGATAACGGTGACACCATTATTACCCCAGAGGAAGGCTCCATATTTATCTCTTTCTAACCATTTGGACTCATCATATAGAGAGTTATAATTTTTACCATCGATAGTTAGGTCTACATCAAGTGGATAGTAAGTGATGGTATCACTTACTGCATTGAAAAGCTTTGTCTTAGAAAAATAAGTACCATAAAAATCTGAAACTTCTATAGGGGTCAGCTTTTCTAAAGCAATAGGAGCGAGACCTAAAGAAGATACAAAATCAGTATAGGCTAAATAGGCACCGTAAGTAGTCCAGTGATGGTCTGTACGGTAATAGATATAGTCAGATGCATGAGCACTTAGTGTATCTGAGAAATCAAGTGTATGAATAGGAAGATCAGATAAAGATTGATAAATCGTATCAATATACTCATATTGATTAAGTAAAGAAGTACCAGCAGGGAGCTTCTCAGAAAGAATCATATAAGAGTTAGGAATAAGAGCAAAGGTAGTAGGAAGAGTATATTTTTCAACAAATTGCTTGATACAATCTATATTTTTAGCAAGAATCTCTTCGTCGATCTCATCAAACTTTTCAAACATATAATGATCTTTTCCATAAATGATACCATTATTTTCAATTTTACCTAGAGCGAATTCAGCCTTGGATTTTAGATCAATCCAAGAATCTCTCAATAAGAATTGGTCATTAATGTATTTTTCAAACTTAGGATTAAATTCACCTGATAAAAAAGTTTTTACTTTGAAAGTAGGCGCTTTTGAAAGTACACGATTTTCTAATTCGGAAAAACTTTTGTGAGGTTTAATCATATCAAGGATACTAATACTAGAGACCAGGCCTACGAATGTAAGTAGTAAGCCATATTTTTTTAAGTTAATCATCCGAAGACCTCCTTAGAATCTAAAATATAAAAATGGGTTATAGGTCGCATCTACTAGATAAGCTACAGAAAGTAAGAAAATACTTATATAAATAAGATTAGTGAGCCATTCTTTATGTTTAATGCGATTAAACCATGTAGAGATAATAGGTGTAGCGAATACACAAGCTATAATGAGTGTAATCAAATAATTACGTAGATAATAAATAGGAGAAATTCCTTCTGTTGGTGTGAGAAGTGTTTTTAAAAAGTCTTCTAATACATTCAAATCAGTAATGGCAAATAAGCCCCAACTAATCAGCAAAAAGAAAAGTACATACACTCTAGAAATTAAACGGTTCTTTTCTAAGAATTTTAGTAAGCCAGCTTTTTCAATTGAGATCAGCACAAAAAAGAAGAGGCCCCAAAAAATGAAGTTCCAACTTGCACCGTGCCAGAATCCTGTAAAAGCCCATACCACCAATAAATTAATATAAGTGCGAGTCAGTCCTTTACGGTTTCCTCCTAAAGGGATATAGAGATACTCCCTAAACCAACTCCCTAAAGTAATATGCCACCTACGCCAAAACTCTGTCATACTCCGAGAGATATAAGGATAGTTAAAGTTACGAGGAAAATCAAAACCTAACATTTTACCTAATCCGATAGCCATAAGAGAATAACCACTAAAATCAAAATAAATTTGGAGTCCAAAGGCTAGGATAGCTAACCAAGCTAAAGAAGTTGAAAGATTACCAAGACCTAGACGCTCAGTCTCAGTCCAGAGTTGGCCTACATTATTAGCAATAAGTACTTTACTCCCAAGACCTAGGATGAAAAGTTTAACCCCATCTTGAATCTGGTCTAGATTCATATGACGTGCTTGAAGTGCTTTGTTAATATCTGTATATTTTACGATAGGACCTGCAATTAACTGTGGAAACAGTGCGACGAATGCTCCAAAGTTAACAATATTACGCTCAGCTTTTACTTTGCCTAAATAAACATCAATCGTATAAGATAGTGTCTGGAAAGTGTAGAAGCTAATCCCTAAAGGTAAAGTGAGTTTAAGTAAAGGTAAATCTAAGCTAGATAGGGTATTAATATTTTCAATAAAGAAATTAGCATATTTAAAGAAAAATAACATGCCCATATTAAAAAAGATAGAAAGTGTAAGGAATCCCCTACAAGCCCATTTATTTGTACGGAAATGTTCAATCCCTCTAGAAGCCAAATAATCTACTAAAATCGAAGCGATCATAATAGGAAAATATTTTGGCTCCCCCCAAGAATAAAAGAATAAACTTAAAATAAGTATTGTAAAATTCTTCAGTTTAGAGGGGGACAAATAATAAATAAGAAAGGCAATAGGTAGAAATCTAAAGATAAAAAGAATACTACTAAATACCATAAGTCCTCCTGTTAAATATAAATAGAATGGTAAAAAAGTAGGATATAATTACAATTAAAGTAATCAATCCTACTCAGTTATAGTTTATAAGAAATTAGTTAAAGAAGCTATTGATAATTTCTTCCGCCTTAGCCATTTCATTATCTAATCCTTTTTCATAATCACCGATAATGATAAGGAAAGCATAGTCACCTTTGACGATAACTTTACCAGCTTGAGCTTTTTCATATTGATCAGGTAGATATTGAGCAAAGTTAGCTACCACATCTTCCTTTCTTTTCTCGAGCCCGGCAACTACATCTTCTAACTTACCTGGTGCTGCTTTGATAGCTACGACGTGGTCTGAAGATGTCATAACCATAGCAGCTACACCAAAGAAGTCTTCTACTAAATCTGATGAGATGTAGTACATATCATTAAGAAGTACTTCATCCACAGGTCCAGGCATTTGGATACCAATATCTTCAGTGATTTTATTAACGATATCTTCTAAAGTAGTGTTTTCCTTTAAAGTTTCACCAGTTGCAGGTTGTGTTGTAGAAGTAGAGTTGCCATCTTGTGCACTACATGCCACAAAGCTACTACTTACCATAGTTAAAGCTAAAAGTGTTATTAAAATTTTTGAGAATTTTTTCATGATTAATTTACCTTTCTATCATTAAAGTGTTGTTGTTAAGTAATTATATAGATTAAGACGAACAAAAAAATAAAAAGGTTCCATTTAGAGTAAGAATTATAGTAGGAAAAAATGGATAGAGCAATAAAAAAGCTAGTGTCTGAATCAACACTAGCTAAAATAAGTATATATAGAGTTATTTTGTAGGGGGATTGGTATCAGTTGGTGTTGTTTTATCATCACCGAACCATTTATTATCAGTTGTAGGATTACTTAAAATACCAGCCATAACCAAAATACTTAATATAGCATTAACGATTTGATTATAATCAGGAATAATAGAAATCCCAAAAGCTTGTAGAATAAGTGGAATAAGAGCAGCAATAGATACCCAAAGACCATAGTTCTTAAAACGTTCCATCAATCTGACCTCCTTTATATCAACTTAATATAATATATGATAGAGGAGGTGAAAGGTGCAAATAACCTAAAGAATGACAGAATTAGCCATGACGTTCTACCATGTAATCGTCTTCAAAAACACCCATGTATTTTGCGCCTGATTCATCTTGATAAGTACCTTTTCCGTGCATACGCCCATTCCTAAAATAACCAATATATTTATGACCGTTTGGAAAAGATTTAGTCCCTTTCCCAGTTATACGTCCACGATCAAAGTCACCACGATAAATAGAACCATCTGTGAGATGTAAAACACCTATCCCATTAGGGATACCATTTTGAATTTCACCTTCATAGTGACCAATAGGAAGGTCCAAGACTGCATGAGTAGGTTCTAACATATAATCGTCTTCAAAAAGACCTTCATAGCGATGACCAGTCTCATCCTCATAGCTACCTTTTCCATGCATTTTACCTTCTTTAAATTCACCAATATATTTATGGCCATTGGCGAAAGTTTTCATCCCTTTACCTGAGGGGTGCCCATATTCAAAATCTCCACGATAAATAGATTCATCTAAGTAAGTTAATGTCCCTTTACCATGTGGCTGAGCTTCTAATAAGTCCCCTTCATAGCAACCTAAATTAGGAATATGTAATTTACCTCTACCTGTAGCTTGTCCATCACGAAATTCACCTTCATAGATTCTCCCGTCAGTAAAAGTCGCTTTACCATCTCCCTGAATTTTATTGTTCATAAAAGTTCCTTCGTAAAGAGTACCATCTAGATCATAAAAAGTACCTTTACCTTCACGAACACCATTTAAGAAATAGCCATCATGAGAAGATCCATCAGCCCATTTGTAGGCACCAATACCTGTACGCTCACCTTTATAAAAGTCACCAGTATAAGTTTCATTAGCATCTATGTAAGAAGTCCCTTTGCCATGTGGTTCGCCTTCTTTGAATTCACCTTCATAAATTAGAGTACCCTCTTCGTTATAAAGCTTACCATTTCCGTGATACTGAGAACCTTTTATAGAACCCTCATACATAACTTTACCATTCTTATGATAAAGCACTTCATTCTCATATATATCTGAATTATTTTTAAATAAGGATTTGATTTTATCAAGCATGTTTATTTACCCCTTCATTCACAAATTGATTACAATATATCTACCTTATAAGTATCTAATATCTATATTATAACATTTCTGAAGGAAAAACGACATGATTAATATCCAAAAAGATAGATAGTTAAGAAATAAGAGGCAATAATACCGACTAATGTAGCGAGTAGGGCGCCAACTACTGTGTATCTTGTCTTTTTCACTTTAATAGCCATGAAATAAACAGACATAGTATAAAAGATAGTTTCTGTACAACCAAACATAATGGAAACAAGTCGACCCAAGAAAGAATCGGGTCCATAGGTTTTAAAAATATCTAGAATCAATCCTGTAGAAGCTGAAGAAGATACAGTTCGCATCATTGCAATAGGAACGACCTCAGCAGGGAAGTGGAGGAAGTCAATAAGGGGTTTGAATAGAGAAACAATACCATCTAAAGCACCAGAGGTACGAAGCATACCTACAGCCATCATCAGTCCAATTAGAGTAGGCAAGATGTTAACGACAACCTTAAGGCCTTCAGAGGCTCCTTCTACGAAGGATTCATAGACATTAACCTGCTTCAGGAGACCATAAACAACAATAGCAATCATAACCGTAGGGACAAGAAAATCAGAAACATACATTAAAATTTTCATACTATTTCTCCTTTCTGTACATGAATTTCGCAAATGTAATAGCTATTATGGTAGAAAGTAAGGTAGCAATGATGGAAGGACCTACTACTTCCGTAGGATTAGCAGAACCATAAGAAGCTCTGTATGAGATCATATTAATAGAAAGAAGTTGGACAGAGGAGATATTAACAATTAAAAACATACACATAGCATGTGTAGCGGTCCCAGAATCCTTATTAAGTTTTTGTAATTCTACCATAGCTTTAAGACCAGGAGGAGTAGCTGCCCAACCGAGACCTAAAAAATTAGCAATAATATTAGTAGCAATATATTTACGAGCAGGATGATTACGTGGGACATCAGGAAATAAAAAGTTTAAAATAGGTGTCATCTTACGTGCAAGTGCATCAATAAGACCAGCATTTTCAGCGATACGCATAACACCCATCCACATGGCCAAAATACCACAAGTTTCAAAACAGAGTTTAACAGCACTTTGGCTAGAGGATAAAACACTTTGTGTAAGCTCTTGCATACCTCCACCAAAAGTAGCCATTAATATTGAGAAAATAACCATAAAACTCCAGAGATAATTTAACATAAAAGCCTCCTACATATATGAAATACTATAAAGATACAGAACCGTATCTTGTCCTAATCAATATATGCACAACTAGTCCAAAAATGAACTTTAAATTAAAATAAAAAGAAATGTATAAAAATTACAGAAGTGGTAAAGTGAACGTTTGTTTGAGATGACATAATAAAACAAAATAAGACAAAAATAATTAAAATAATAAAAAAAAAATATAAAAAAGAGGTACAAAATAGTGATTCGACAAATATTATAATAGTAAATGGAATAGAAGTTTTAAAATACGATAAAAAATTACAACATCTTAATTGACTTTTATTTCTAATTATGGTACTGTATAAATAAAAATGGACAAAATTATACAAGGGTATAATAAGATTATTTTTTAAAAGGGAGAGGATTATAGTGAAATCAACAGGAATCGTAAGAAAAGTAGACGAATTAGGGCGTGTAGTTTTACCGATCGAACTTAGAAGAAATTTAGATATCAATGAAAAAGATGCATTAGAAATTTTCGTTGATGATGAAAAAATTATACTCAAAAAATATGAGCCAGCAGATATTTTTAATGGGAGCATGGAAGATCTTATTGATTATAAGGGTAAAAAGATTTCTAAAGCTACAATTAAAGAGCTTGCAAGTATTGCAGGATTAAAAATTCAAGAGTAATAGGGATTAAAAAAGCTTTCCAGAGGGAGGCTTTTTTTAATATCCAAAAAGGTAAAAATTTATAGATATGTGCATATAATAATTTTATACTCAAAAATTAGAGCTTTTAAAGTCTATAAATTAGGGGGGATTTTATGAGAAAAACACCAATAGTTATGTTGTTGGCTATGGCATTATTAGTTGTTGCAGCCTATATTGTTTCTTATAATAATCACACGTTAGAAATTAATAATGAAACGTTGACGACAACTACAATCACTGAGTAATCAGATTACTAATAATGCAAAGAGGTTATATTATGAATAGTATAATCTCTTTTTTGTTTGAGAGAATTATAAAATCTTTATATGGAGTTGATAAACTATGTATTTGACTAAAATAATATATATATTACGAAGGTGAAAGTATGATTAAGATATTAGTAGATAGTACATGTGATTTACCAGAAGAAGTACTAGAAAAGTATGATATAGGGGTATTATCATTAAGAGTGAGAATTAAGGATAAGGACTATGCCGATAAAAAAGAAATACAAATAGAACAGACTACAGAATATATGAAAGAGGGGATTATACCACAAACTTCTCAACCCGCATTACAAGATGTCATTGATATTTTTGAACAATATGGAGAAAGTGGTGAAGATGCTATTTATCTCGCATTTTCAAGTAAATTATCAGGAACTTATCAAACAACATATACTCTATTAGATGAATTAAGAGAAAGGTATCCAGAAAGAAAGTTCACAGTAGTGGATTCAAAAGCAGGATCTATTGCTATAGGATTAATGGCTATAGAGGCAGGGGAAATGATAGCCAAGGGATATGTTTATGAAGAAGTAGTGAGACGAATGGAATTCTTAGCAAATCATGTAGAGCATGTGTTTACATTAACAGACCTAGCTTGGTTAGTAAAAGGTGGTCGTATTAGTAAAACGCAAGGAATTGTAGGAAATGTATTAAATATTAAACCGATTATTGATATACAGGATGGAGAGATGCAAGTTATCCATAAAATAAGAGGGCAAAAGAAAACATTACAACAAATTATAGATATTGTGGAGGAAAGAAGAAAAAATTATCCAGAGCAGACAATAGGAATTGCCTATGCAGGTGATAAAGCATTTGCAGAGACTATTAAAACAATGCTAGAAGAGAGATTAGGGCAAGTAGATATAATGATTACTACGATAGGAAGTGTACTTGGAACACATTTAGGATTAGGTGGAGTAGGCATTTGTTTCTTTAATGCTAAAGTTTAATAATTAGTCAATATACCTTCATTATTTAGATAAAATAATGTACTATTATAAAATTATAATAGTGCATTATTTTTTTGATTACTATAATATAATTATAGTAACAATCTATTTGGGAAGTGATAAAATATGAAAAAGACAGAATTTACCCTACAAGCTTTAATGGATAAACATGAAATATATACTTATAAATGGGAAAGCACTAATGAACCCAAAGCAATTATTCAAATTATACATGGAGCTGGAGAATATGCAAATCGCTATGATACTTTTGCTAAAGCATTGGTTCAAAGAGGATTTGTAGTTTATGCACATGACCATAGAGGTCATGGAAAGTCTGTAAAAAATGATGAAGTATTTGGATACTTTGGAGAAAAAGATGGATTTCAGTTATTAGTAAAAGATACTTATGAAGTAACCAAACATATTAAGCAAGAATATCCCAGTAAAAAGTTAATTATATTGGGACATAGCATGGGATCTTTTGTTGCTAGGTATTTTTCAATTTTATATAGCAATGAAATAGATGGTTTAATTATAGTAGGGACAGGAAATAATTCAAAACTAGAATTGAAATTAGGAAAATTAGTAAGTAATCTATA
>JBOFPL010000053.1:0-7385 GCA_051659885.1 Cellulosilyticaceae bacterium | reverse complement strand
ATCAATATTTTTACTAAAAATACTTTGGAGAAATAAGACCCACATTTTTGTGAAAGTGTGATAAAATAGAATAAAAGGAAAAGTTGAATTTGACTAGATTAAGGAGGTTTGGTGTGGCAACTATTAAAGATATAGCAGGAGTAGCAGGCGTTTCTATTGCTACGGTATCAAGAGTTTTAAACTTTGATGAGAGTTTAAATGTTTCGGAAGCTACGAAGAAAAGAATTTTTGAAGTAGCAGAAGAACTTAATTATGTTACGGTCAGAGAACGTAAAAATAAAGTAAAAAAATATGTAGTAGGTATTGTGCATTGGTATACAGAACGAGAAGAACTCAATGATCCTTATTATTTATCAATTAGATTAGCAGTAGAGAAAAAGTGTAAAGAAGAAGAAGCGGCTTATAGGCACATTGAACTAAGAAATAACAAAGAGAATTACAAAGATATAGATGGGATCATAGCTATCGGGAAGTTTGGGCCAGAAGATATTAACTTTCTAAGAGAAGTTTCCTCACATATTGTATTTATAGATTGTTCACCACAGGAAAAACTATATGATAGTGTGGTTACAGATTATAAAGAAGGCGTAACGGAAGCGCTTAATTATCTCTATGAGTTAGGACATGAAGATATAGGCTATATAGGGGCAGATGAATATATCAATGAAGGTAAAGAACGCGTAGTAGACTACAGAGAAGAGACTTACCGAGAAGTAGTTAGTAAAAGAAATCATTTTTATGAAGAATGGATTCTAAAAGGTCACTTTACACCTCAGGATGGGTATACACTCATGAAAGAAGCATTACAAAAAGCGCATAAACCAACAGCATTTTTTATTGCAAGTGACCCAATGGCAATAGGTGCGTATAAGGCAATTGCAGAGGTAGGGCTAAGAGTAGGAGAGGATATTAGTATTGTAAGTTTTGATGATATTCAAACCGCACAATTTCTAGTACCTGCACTAACATCTGTTAAAGTACACACAGAGTTTATGGGGGAAACAGGTGTAGAAACTTTATTAGAACAACTCAAGTCAGGTAGAAGTATTCATAAAAAAATATTAATTCCAACCCAATTAATGATTCGTGAGAGTGTAAAAGTAAAAAGAGAGCAATAGTTAGGACTTAACTATTGCTCTCTTTTTGTCGATATTTATTGAATGAATAAGACTAGTGAATATAACTTTCTACGATAGTTTTCATTTGGTCCCATTTTTGTTCCATATCAGCTACTAATTTAAACTGTGTTCTTGCACGGTCAAGATTATGGCCTTCACGGTGAATTCTGAAGTATGTATCACCATTTAAGTGATCTGTTAAGAATCGAATACCACATTCAAAAGTCATTACTTTTGCACCCATAGGAAGCATACGAATTTCATTTTCTGTAAGGGCGTCTCCTACTGATTCCATGAAACCTTTTGTATAGATTTCAAAGAGAGGAAGTTCCATCCAAATTTTAGATAGATCAGGCTCATCTTCAAGTCCTGAAGTTGCACCAGAACGAATAGAATCACCAAAGTCATAAAGGGAAAGACCTGGCATAACAGTATCTAAGTCAATAACACAGATTGCTTCACCAGATGTTTTATCAATCATAACATTATTGATTTTCGTATCATTATGTGTTACACGCAGTGGTAATTCACCTTTTTCAAGCATATCTAAAAGTAATTCGGTATCAGCTTTTCTAGCTGTTACAAAGTCGATTTCAGCTTGAACATCTTTAGTGCGTCCCATACGGTCTTCAGTTACAGCTTGAAGGAAAGCTTCATATCTGCTCTTCGTATGATGGAAGTTAAGGATTGTTTCATGAAGTGTATCAGCTGGGAAATCAGCAAGGAGTTTTTGGAACTTACCAAAAGCTTTTGCTGAAGTATAGAAGTCATTAGGATTACTAATTATCTCATAAGATAGGGTATTAGTAATAAATTCGAATACTCTCCAATAGTCGCCAGCCGCATCAATCGCATAATTTACACCTGCTTTGGTAGGGATAATATTAAGTGTCTCACGATGAATATCTCCACCATAAGCTACAATCTTCTCTCTAAGATGAGCAGTGATTTTTTCGATGTTTTCCATTACTTCATCAGGTTTAGTGAAAACATTTTTATTAATTTTTTGTAAGATATATTTAACTGTTTCATTATTTTCAGTAACTTGGATAAGGAAAGTAGAATTAATATGACCATTCCCCCAAGATTCTATGCTAGTTACTTCGCCGGCAAAATTAAATGATTCTGCAATTTTTTTTATCGCATCATAACCTATTTCTAATTTCATTTATAATCCTCCCATAGATTCTGTGGGTAAAGCCCATGATCTTTTAAATTTTGGATGGCAGCTACAACTACAGGTTTATCTTCTTTATAAGTTACGCCGTACCATTTATCTTTTGATTCTAATACTCTAACTGTGGCCTTATCTTCTGCAATTAAGTCACCAGCTACATTAGGAAGGAAATACTCTGCTTTTAATGGATTAGTAGCAAGCGCATCATCTAAGAATGTAGTAAATCTACGTTCTAACTCTTCAAACATACTTGGAGTGAATCCCCATAAGTTCATAGATACAATAGAATGAGCATCTACAGGAGTCCAAGTTTCTCCTTCAAGGAATTGCACAATACCCTCTTTTTTCTCTATATGTGTACGTTCTTGAATATTTGTTAGGTAACCTTCATCAGCCACACAAATTCCCCTAGCCACATGACCGTGATCTGTTAATGTATTTTCTAAGATGTAACCAACCATTGTATAACGATATTTTTCATCATCTTGATTGTTCTTTAAGTAGTCGTATACAAGTTTGAAGGCTTCACGTCCGTAGTAATCATCTGCATTGATTACAGCAAATGGACCAGTGATAACCTCTTTACAACAAAGGATAGCATGACCTGTTCCCCAAGGCTTGATACGACCTTCTGGTACGCTATAGCCTTCAGGTAATTTGTCTAATTGTTGATAAACGTATTCTACTTGAATGATGCCAGATAATCTATCACCGATAGCTTCTCTAAAATCTTTTTCGTTTTCTTTTTTTATAATAAAAACTACTTTTTTAAATCCTGCTTGAATTGCATCGTAGATTGAGAAATCCATGATGATTTCACCTTGTGACCCGATAGGATCAATTTGTTTTAATCCGCCATAGCGGCTACCCATTCCGGCTGCCATTACAACTAATACTGGTTCAGTCAAAAAAAACACTCCCTTATATAAATAATTCCAATGAACATATTGTACTACATTTAATTAAAAAATTCGACCCTAATATTTAATTATATATACTTATATATATGATGATAACTAGTATTAAAGCATAAAAAAGTCTTTTAAATTATTCTTGATGAGTATAAAATATTTATAAAGCTATAAAATTAAGAAAAAAATATAAGGAGGAGAGTTATGAAATCAACACAAACAAGCGTTGTAATTGGGGGAAGAGCAGTAAAAGTTATATCGCTAATCAATGATCAAAAGATGGAAGTAGAACTATTAAGCTTAGGTGGGATTATCACTAAGATTATCGTGCCAGATCAAGAGGGGAAATTAGAAAATGTAGTATTGGCTTATCAAGATTTAGAAACTTATGCAGAAAATCCACCATTTTTTGGAACAATAGTAGGAAGAACCAGTGGACGTATACATAAAGGAAAAGTAACTATCAATGGGGAAATTTATCAATTCCCAATCAATAATAATGACAACTCATTACATGGTGGCAATGATGGATTCAACACAAAAGTATGGGATGTTGCTTTAATAGAAAATGAAGAAAATGTTGCAGCACAACTTTCTTATACTAGCCCAGATGGAGAAGAAGGGTATCCAGGAAATTTAAAAACAAAGGTAACCTATACTTTAAATAACCATAATGAGTTAACGATTAGATATGAAGCTATCTCAGATAAAGATACATTAGTTAATTTAACGAATCATACATATTTTAATTTATCGGGAGAAGCTAAGGCTCAAGTATTAGACCATATGATGCAAATCGACAGTGAGAAGGTTTGTGAATTAGATGCAGACTCTATTCCTACTGGTAACTGGATTAATCTAAAAGAACAGCCCGAGTTTGATTTTAATACGCCTAAATTAATCGGCAAAGATATTGATGCACCAGGTACGCGTTTACAATCAGGGTATGATCATCCTTGGTTACTGAGTAAAAATAATGAAATAGATGCTTATTATCATGATCCAGTATCAGGAAGAGTAATGGAAATTATAACAGATGAAAAAGCTGTAGTGGTTTATGCGATGAATTTTGCGGACCCATTAGTTCTTGCAAATGGGAAGGTTGCCACACCTAGATATGGGATTTGTTTTGAAACACAAAGTTTACCTATAGGATATGGAGAATGTCACAAGGAAGATAGTATGCTATCAGCAGGGAAAAAATATGATAGACAAACAACTTTTAGATTTAGTAAAAAAGCTTAGGATTTCCTAAGCTTTTTTGTATAAAAGGTAATATTGAATAAAAGTTTATTCTTAAACGAGATAAAATATGCTAAAATAAAACATCTTACTTAAGGTGGAGGAAAAACAAAAATATGCTAAATATAGTAATATGCGATGATGATAGTCTACTTTTACAGAAAGTTAGTTCAAAAGTAAAACAGTTTATGAATCAAAAAAACTATAGTTTTACAATGAATACTTTTCAGACAGGAGGAGAGCTCATACACTCTTGTGCAATGCAAGAAGAAGGTTATCAACTTGCGTTTCTTGATATTAATATAGGAGAAAATGAAGATGGTTTTAAAGTGGCTGAGAAATTAAGGCAGCTTTATCAAGATAAGATTGTTATTATCTTTTTTACAGCACATGATGAATATGTATTTCAGTGCTTTGAATATAGTCCGTTTGCTTTTATTAGAAAAAGTAAATTAGATGAAGAGCTATTTCCGATATTGGACCGAGCGGTTGTTCAATTAAATAAATATAAAAATGAAATCCAGATATTCAAGACCGTTCAGGGAGAGAGAAAAATAGATTTAAGTAAAGTAATGTATTTTGAAAGGTTGGGTAGGAAAACAATTATTGTTACAGAAAGTGAGTCTTATGAAACAAATTACCAGCTGATACAAATAGAAGAAATGATAGGAGAGAGTGAGTTCATTATGATTCATCGCTCAATCATTGTGAATATGAAATATATTTTTAGTATAGAAAAAGACTGTGTAGTATTAGAAAATAAGGAGCAACTCCCTTTGAGCAGGCATCGTATAAAAGAGGTTAAAAAGGCGTTTAATTTATATCTATAAACAGAGGAGACATAAGATGGGATATGCTTTAGAAGTTGTATTAACATTATTGGAGCAATTTATATTTGTAGATTACATAGATACAAGATTTGAAAGGATATATGATAAAAAATATATTTATGGCCTATATGTTATTTTACTCACAACGATAGTATCACTTTGTAATCTGAATAAAATCATTTCCAATTTTACCATTATTATTATTATTGTTGCTTCCATTTTATTAATGAAAAGGACTTATCAAATAGATCTCAAAACAGGTTTAATAGCAACATTTATTTTTTATGCTCTTTCATTAAGTATAGATGTAATTGTACTAGGTATTGGAACAAGTTTTACAAGTGAACAGGCAAGTAGATATTTAACAACAGGGGATAGCCACAGAATTATACTAGGGTTCTTTTCTAAAAGTCTTTTATTTATAGTAAGTAAGATTTTAGGAGACAAAAAAATAAAGTATAAAGAATTACCTAAAAAATATTGGTATTTTATTGTTACATCTTATT
This sequence comes from Cellulosilyticaceae bacterium, assembly GCA_051659885.1. Lineage (GTDB taxonomy): Bacteria > Bacillota > Clostridia > Lachnospirales > Cellulosilyticaceae > JAVVPO01. Next base: position 1,601 of record JBOFPL010000053.1, on the reverse strand, counting down.
CTATTAGTATATTAATTATGTTTTTAATAACAGATTTAATGTTTGTTATAGATATACCAATAGATGCATTAGTTCCAGTTATAGGGGCTTGTGTAGGTGTTCTCTTCTTTAATTTTATCAATGTTTATGTGTATTTAGCTATGGCTGAGCAGTATCAAAAAGAAGCGGATTATGCAGTGATTGAAAGCTCCAATGATATTCAGTATAAGTACATATTACAAAATGAGGATACTTTTAAGGAAATTAGAAAAGTTAAACATGATTTGAATAATAAATTGATTGGATTACTTTACCTAATAGAAGAGAATAAAGTAGAGGATGCTGCAAGCTATATTAAAGAAATTAATCAAGATTTGCAGAATGCGAGTATTTATTATATGACAGGCAATAGTGTAATTGATGCTATTATTAATCAAAAATATTGTATATGCAAAGAACATAAAATAGAATTAAATTTAGAAAGAGTAGAAATTAAACCCATCAACATTCGAGCACAGGATCTATGTAATATTTTGGGGAATGTATTGGACAATGCAATAGAAGGATGTATGAAGAGTGGCTACCTACAGTCACATATATGGATAGATATGTATACTAAAAAAGAATACTTTGTAATTAATATAAAAAATACGTGTAGATCAGATTTGATCTCTGATAATCTAGAGACATCTAAAAATGAAAAGTGGCATGGTATAGGTATTAAAAGTATTAAAGAAACAGCAAATAGGTATGAAGGAAATGTTATATTACAGCATAAGGATGATATTTTTACAACAAAAGTTATATTAAGAAATAAAAATTAACCATTCGGACAAGAAAAGCAACCATTCAGACAAGAGTTGTTTTAAAGATTTAAAAAAATGTTATAATTTGTGATAATAAGTCATACGAGGTGAAGTATGATCAGACAACTGGCAGAAAAGACAACAGATGTATTATTAAATAATCATATTATTGAAAAAGAAGATTATGAGATTTATCAGTATGGAATAGAAATGATTTTATCTAATCTGATGAACCTTTTAACACTATTGATTTTAACTATTATTTTAGGAAGTTATTGGGAAAGTGTTATTTTTCTAATCTTTTTGATACCCATTAGGTTATACGCAGGTGGTTATCACGCTAATAGCTATTTGAAATGTAATTTAGTTTTTTTAATATTTTATATGTGTGTAATAGGCCTAAAGAATATGACGCCTATTACTCAAATAAATAGTATAGGAATGATGATTATGTTAAGTGCTAATATAATCATTTGGAAATGGGCACCTGTAGAAAGTGAATACAATCCACTTACAGAGGAAGAAAAGAATAAATATGCTAAGGTGAGTAGATGGATTTTAGCAATAGAAACATTAGTCATCCTAGTAGGATTCTTAATGGGAAATGAGTGGCGAGAGTATGCTTACATAGGCTGTTTAACGACTTTAGTAGTAGCAATAAGTATTATAATATCTATTATTATTGGGAGGAAAGAATAATGAAAACTTTAAAAGAAAAAGCATTAGTAAAAGTAGCAGGGGCGGCAAAAGAAATGGCTAGAACTTCAAATGGAGCAGCATCAGCATTTATTTTCCATCAACCACAAGTGCCAGCGA
>JBOFPL010000052.1:0-12244 GCA_051659885.1 Cellulosilyticaceae bacterium | reverse complement strand
TTGCCATAATAGGTGAAGCACCACATGCTAAAATAATATTTGCACAATCATTAATAGTTACATTATTAGTAATGCTATGTACAAGTGGTTTTTTCTCTATTATATTTTCTAAAATGCCTTCAAACATATGTCCACTCCTTCCTTTATGTATGAATAACCTTAGCTCTTGCTAAAGATTTAATCACTAAATAACCTAATATAGCTCCCATAGCTGATGATGGAATAAAAAACGGAACATATGTAAACGGATGTAAATCAGGTGTACCATACACAATTTGCATAATAGGTACTGAAATAATTGCACTAATAATACCTGTTCCTATTATTTCTCCTACTACTGCATAAATTGTTTTTCCAAGCAGTTTATATCCCACTCCTGCACAAAATGCTCCAAATATAGCTCCTGTAACAGCTAGAATAGTGGAACCATTCAAAATCATACGCAGCATTCCTGTCAGCGCAGCACAGCCCAACGCTCCCCATGGTCCAAGTAATACAGCTGCTATTACATTTACAAAATGTTGCATAGGTGCCATCTTAGGTATCCATACAAAAGTTGATAATACATAGCCTACTGCAGACAACAACCCCATTAGGCAAAGTTTTTTAGTTCCCATTTTCATGATACTTGCCTACCTTTTTTTCTATACTTAGTACCGATTCTGTAGGGTTATAATTAATTTTTACATACGCCATCACACTAGGTGCTCCTTCACGAATACAAATCAATTGGCACTGTTTAATCAGTTCCATTAGTTCTTCATAATCACCTTCAATAACCGTTTCAAAAGGTCCTACAAAATTTTTTAGTCCTGTACTCTGAATATATTCAATAACTTTATCCACTACCTCAATAAGCTTCTGCCCTTCTACTTTAGGTAATACCTGAATTGCAACACTTGCATTTGCCATCTATCCTTCCTCCTTTGGAATATTTTAGAAAATAAAAATAACGCACAAGTAGAATAATCCTAACATGGCGTTATCAATCATTTCCCTCCGTTGGCATTATCCAAATCAGGTTATGGGTCAAAGCTACATTTCGCTTACTCTCAGCCTGCTGGTGCAAGCCCCCCGTGCATTATTTTTATAATTTTATCACATTTGTTTTTTCTATTCAATATTTTTATAAATTTTCTATTAATTCCTTGTGATAAGAAATATGGTTCATCATACATTCAAAGGCTCTTTCTTGATTTCTCTCTTTTATAGCTTTCATTACTTCTCTATGTGTTTGTACAGTTTCTTCTTTTAAAGCACACTTTGTCATATCTGTGAAGGCAGGTATAAATCCACTGACTACAGGTAATAAAGTTGTAATTACTAGATTTCTACTACTTTTTGCAATTTGAGTATGAAATTCTATATCTTTTTCTATATGATTTCCACCATTGAGGATAAGTTCTTCTACTTCATCACATAATTTCTCTATATTTCTAATTTCTTCTTCGGTAGCCATTAAAGCTGCATCCGACGCAATTTTAGGTTCAATTAATAATCTCATTTCCAATGTATCAATTAAAAGTTTTTTCTTATCTTGAATAAATCTAAATCCCAGAGGATCTTCCGAAATACCTATTTTTTCCGAAACATAAGTTCCTAAGCCTCTTTTAATCATCACAATATTCTTAGAGATTAAAATTTTTATAGCTTCCCTAATTGTGCTTCTACCTACTCCTAAACTACTTGATAGTTCTGCTTCACTAGGTAGCTTATCTCCACCCTGTAAATTTTCTTTTATAATTAAATTAACTATTTCCTCGGCAATAATTTCTGGTAACGGTTTATCTTTTCCTAGCTTTTCTAACATGTTGTCCCCCATTAAGTTATTATATTAACAATCTTCTTTTCTTTATCATACCAAAAAATCCACTTAAATCCTACAGTTTGTGATTATTTTATCATTTTTGTCCGTTATGCCTATATTCCTCCTTCCATTTTCTCCTAATATTCACAACAAAAAAGGGACCTCTCTTAGAGTATCCCTTCTCTCACTTATATTTGTATCGTACTACTCTCTTTTTTATCCCTTTTAAAATACATTACTCCGTAAATGCATCCTATAATTATAAATGTTACCAACTCACTAAATCCCGTTGTAAGATAAATTCCATTGAGTCCTAGCACCGGCATTAATAAAGCTAACCCTATAATAATAAATAAAAACCCTTTAAACAGTGAAGTAATCATAGATAAATAAGGTCTTCCTATAGATTGAAAATAATACATAAAAACAGTATTTACTCCTGCAAAAATAAGACAAATAAAGTAAGACCCCAAATAAGGTGCACCATATTCAATTAACGCCCTATCATTAGTAAATACCCCCATTGTCTGTTGTGGTAATAGCACAATTGTAATAAAGCATACTATTCCTATCCCCAATGCTACTCTACAAGCAATATTCGTTACACTCAACGCACGTGCTCTTAATCCAGCCCCTTCATTTACACTAATAATAGGTTGGGCTGCCTGCGCAATGCCGTTATATACAGATTTTCCAACATACATAAAGTTTGCCATCACTGCATAAACTGCTACACTCATCGTACCATAGTTCTTAGCTAGCACAATGTTGAAAATAAAGATAGATGCTCCAGCCATTAACTCTAATAAAAAAACACCTAATCCATTCTGTACAATATTTTTCAGATCAACCCAGCTTATACTATTTTTGACAACCCCTAACTGACATTTATCACTTTTAAAGTGTATACTCATAATCAAAATAACAATAATAGGCGAAATAGCAGTAGGTAAAGCTGCCCCTATAATCCCCATGTCAAAGATAAAAATAAAGATAACATCAAATATAATATTAAATAAGCTTCCTGTAATTGATGCAATCATAGCTAACTTTGGATTATTATCATTTCTTAAAAATACCTGCAACATGTGTGAATACATAAAAAACACACAGCTTAAATTGATTGGAATAAGATATGTAGTTACCAATGGCAGTATTTCATCTGTAGCACCGAGCATTCTGGCTAATGGTTTTACACCAACTGTACCCAATACACCTAATACTATACCCGTTCCAATTACTAAAAAAGATGCTAAAGTAAATATTTTTTTACTCTTTTCACCTTCTCCTCTACCTATTAGTAAAGACATCGTAGTTGCTCCACCTACTCCTGCACATAATGCAATAGCTGTATACACTGTAAAAATAGGTAGAGCTATATTAACTGCAGCTAACGCCTCACTTCCTACTCCTATACCTATACAAAGTAGGTCTACTAATACATACAATGCATGTGTTAAATTGGCAAAAACCGTTACCACTAAATATTTATAAAATAAGGTTCTTGTCTTTTCTGTTAATAAAGTTTCCTTATCCATTTTATAACACTCCCATTTACGTTTAATTAAATCTCACATCAGCGTATCAAATCCCTATTAAAGTGTCAACAAAATAATATTAAAAAAGAAGATTACCCTTTTAAGATAATCTTCTTTTTTAATATTATTTTATTGTTTTTATTTAAAGGTATAGATATATTCAGCTAACCCATTTCCTTTATCTTCACCTTTCACAATAGAAGTATATTTTTCTAAATACTGCGTTGCTTCCCCATTTGATAAAAATACAGCCTGTGCTTCTCCTTCTATTGGTGCAAGCTTCCAGTTGCCATCTGCTACAGGTTCAATGGTTCCTTTATTCTTAATATAATCTGCTACAACTTGTCTGGTCTCATCACTTGAACTATACACAACAGGTGTTGTATCCTCACTAAAGATTGGGAAATTTCCACCCCCACCACCTCTATAGTTATTAGTAATCACTAAAAACTCTTGTTCATCTGTAACGTCTTGACCTTTATATTGTAAATTTTTAATTCTATAGGATTCTTGATTCATTAAATTCCCATCATTATCATATCTAGGTGTCTGTGTGACATCTATCTCATAAGTTACACCATCTAGTGTATCAAAATTGAATGATGGAAAACTTTCATTGAGCAAAGGTTGTTTTTCTGTACTATTAGGATTAATTGTATTAAACATCCCTGAAGTCATCTCTAGCCATTCTTTTATGTCTTTTCCTTTTAATTTCAATATTGTTACAGTGTTTGGATATTTATATAAGTTAGTTACGTCTTTAATCGCAATATCACCTGCAGGTATATTTACATAATCCTCTGGATTTGTTCCACCTTTAGATAATCCAGCTTTAAATGGAGCCGCTGCTGATAAAATAGGTAACTCTTTATATCCTTGTAATTCTGCTGCATCACGCACTGCTTTTTGTGCATAATCAATTTGTGCATCTGAAACAATTTGTACAGATGCATCGTCTGTTACTAATGAGAAGAAGCTAGTAACAGGTGCTGTAGTCTTTCCTACTGGTCCATTCACATATTCAATAACTTTTTGATGGTCTGGCTCTAATAATTGCTGTAGTTCTGGGTCATTAAGAACTCCTTTTGCCATAATTACTTCTGATTTTCCATCTACAACTTTATAGGTGTCTCCTTCAGGTACTACACCTAAAGTTACCACACCTAGCCCTCCTGCATATTTAGGTGGTTGTACAGTAAAAGTATCATTAATTGTTCCTTTTACTGTATCTACATTTTTATACCCTGTTCGCTCAGCGAATCCTTCTGTTGGGAACATTTCATGAGAGTGCCCACCAATAACTACATCTATTCCTTCTACATTAGTAAGGTGGTATGCCATATTTTCTACACCTTCTATATAATCCCCATCACTTCCATAACCCGTGTGGGCAAGTGCAACGATGATATCTGCACCTTCCGCCTTCATCTTAGGAATAAATTCTTCTGCACTCTTCTTAATATCTTGCACCGTTACCTTGCCTTCTAGGTAAAGTTTATCCCAATTCATGATCTGTGTAGGTACAAAACTAATTACTCCTACTTGAATTTCTAACTGTGCACCATTGGGCCCTGCTACAATCTTATCTAAAATAGCGTAAGGTTTAAACTCATTTTCATTAGTCTCTGCATTATAAATATTGGCATTAACTACAGGAATAGTTGTATCTTTAATAATTTGCTGTAAATAATCTAGTCCATAATTAAATTCATGATTACCAAGTCCTGCAGCATCATATCCTACTGCTTCAAAAGCTTTATAAATAGGATGTTTTTCTCCTACCTTAACGGGCTCTACTCGAGCAAAATAATCCCCCAAAGGATTACCTTGTATCAGGTCTCCATTATCTAATAATACGATATTATTTAGTCCTTCACTTTTAGCTCTAAAATCTTTAATAATCGTTGATAATTTTACTAATCCGTAAGCATCTGATTCTGATGTTGTATAATAATCATAGTTCATAAGATAATCATGCATATCACTTGTTGCTAAAATCTTAATTTCAGATATATGTTCACCTGCTGGTGTTGTAACTACTTCTGGCTCCGCTGGAGCTTTACTACATGCACCAAACACTAGTGGAAGGCAACATAACCCCCATACACTTAATAGAATTTTTTTTAATTTATACTTCATAATTTCCTCCTTAGTATTTCCATTTATCACTTATTATGTCCAATCTTTCCCATAATATTTATAATAATTCTTTTTTCTAGTTCATAGATTAATAGTAAAAATGTTATTTTTTTCAAAGGAGGCCCTATGTCTCAATGTTATATTCGCCTTTATGAACAACTCCAACAAAGAGGTTACCTTTATGGCATTCCACTGAAGCCTATTTATATTAGACCAGATAACTATGATTCTCATGTTCTTCAAAGAATGCTAGAACGTCAAATTAGTACAGAAGATGCTCAGATGTATATCAATACATCATTAGTTATGTTTAAACAATGTAATGGTACTAGGCTAACTTATTATTCTCATTATGGTGTTGCTACTATAGAATTTAAAAATTCTGAAGCTATCTTAAAAACTGTATGGTCTAAATATGATTTCGATGAAACATTAGAAGAAATTCTTTCTCTTATAGATCTTTTCATATCTTAATCTTTTCTAATTATTGCCCAAAAATACCCTTTCATTTTTAGATATTTTATTTTTATATTATTATTTATTATCCATTTACACTATGGTATATTTACAGAATAAACACTATTCAAAATAGTATGAGAGGTATGTTATGGGAACAATTAAATACTATATCTATTTTCTTTTAGGTAAACTTAGGCGTCAATTCTTCATGCAAATCCCTGAAAGTGATCTGGATTATCACCAAAGTCTTAAGTGGTTTGTCTTAGATGGGGCTATGGCAACTACTATTGGACTTTTAGCAGGCGGAGCTTTTCTAGCTTCTTTATTGAAAGCTCTAGGCATTAGTGAAACATTGAATGGTATCATTACCTCTATGGCTTCTTTGGTTTGTATTGCTCAAGTATTTGGTGTCTACCTCGCTAAACGCATGAAAAAAATCAAACTCTTTGTCTGTGCATTTGCTCTTATCCATCGTCTTATTTTTTCTAGTTTATTCTTTATTCCATTTTTAAATCTAGGTTTTAGTACTAAAATAGTTTTATTTATTATTATGTATCTATCTGCTCATATATTAGGGCAAATTATTGGTCCTGCTGCCGGCAATTGGATTTCCAGCCTAATCATCACTAAGCGAGGGAGCTACTTTGCTAAAAGAGATATTATTATGGTTATTGTTTCAGTACTTGTTTCCTTAGTAGCAGGACAAATTTTTGATTATTTTCAAACTAGCTCTAACTCCAATTTGAGTTTTTTGTTCGTAGGATTTATGATGCTTATTTTTACTCTTGTCAATTTCATTGCTTTAACTATGATTAAAGAACCTAAATTTTCTTTCATTTCATCTAATAACTTAGAAATGCATGGAACTCTTGTTAAAAAAAGAGTGTCTACAGAAATTCTCCATCAAAAACATGAAACATTTATTGATACTTTCACTAAGGTGATCTCTGATAAACAGTTTCGTAAAGTTATCATACTTACTTTACTTTGGCAATCTGCATTTTTCTTTTCTACTCCTTATTTTGGAATCTATCAAGTTTCTGACCTTAATTTGAGTTATACTTATTTAATGGCTATGGGTTTCGTCGGAAATATCCTCCGAATTATTGTAGCTCCCAAATGTGGTAAAATTGCAGATAAGAAATCTTGGTCTTTGGTATTGAAGTTCTGTATTTCTCTCCTTGCACTAGACTTCTTAATCAATACTTTTACAGTTCCTAGTAATGCCCATCTTTTCTTTGCCATTTTTTCTATTATCTCTGGTGTTGCTTGGGCTGGTATTGGTCCTGGTATGTTCTCTATTCAACTTGATTTTTCCCCTTCAGGTGATCGTACAGAATACCTCGGGATTAATGCAGCAATCATGGGGACTTGTGGCTTTCTAAGTTCTTTAGTAGGAGGTTCCATCCTACAATTCATCCTTAACCATAATAATTCACTCTTTGGCATTCAACTATATGGTCAACAAGTTCTTTCTTTCATTTCTGGTATACTCCTCTTTGTCCTTGTTCTTTACATACATTTCGGTATTGAAAAAAATCAATCTAATTAAATAACAAAATAATAAAGGGATATTACATGTGAGTAATATCCCTTTATTATTGGTTAAATAAGATTTCCTAGAGCTTCCCCTACATTACTTACCCCTATTATTTTAATTCCTTTAATTGGAGCCATCTTATCTACATTAGCCTTTGGCATAATACATCGCTTAAACCCTAACTTAGCTGCTTCTAATACACGTTTTTCTGCCATTGGTACAGCTCTAACTTCTCCCGTTAATCCTACCTCTCCAAATACTACAGTATAGGGATCGATAGATGTATTTCTAAAACTTGAAGCAATAGCTATAACTATCCCTAAATCTAAAGCTGGCTCGTTAATTCTAAGTCCTCCTGCTAAATTCACATAAGCATCATAATTTCCCATATCCATTCCAGCCCTTTTTTCTAATACTGCAATAAGGATAATCACTCTATTATAATCTACCCCTGTAGCTGTACGCCTAGGCATTCCAAAGCTTGTAAAACTTGCTAAAGATTGTACTTCTATAAGCATAGGCCTAGTTCCTTCCATACTACAACTTACCACAGAACCCGCTACATCTATCGGCCTTCCAGCCAACATGATTTCAGAAGGATTCACAACTTCTTTAAGACCTATATCCATCATTTCAAATACACCTATCTCATTAGTAGAACCAAATCTATTTTTTACTGCACGTAGAATTCTAAAAGATGCATGTCTTTCTCCTTCAAAATATAATACAGTATCTACCATATGTTCTAATACCCTAGGACCTGCCAATGCTCCTTCTTTAGTTACATGACCTACAATCATAATGGTCACACCAAATCCTTTAGCCAAGTTCATCAGAGTGTGAGTTGCCTCTCTAACTTGACTTACACTTCCCGGTGCTGAACTCACACCCTCACAATACATCGTTTGAATTGAATCTAATATTACTAAATCAGGTTTAGTCGATTTGATTTGTGCTTCAATAAAGCTCATATTCGTTTCTGATAATAAAGAAAGGTTAGGTGTATTTACATTTAATCTTTCTCCTCGCATCTTAATCTGAGTTACAGATTCCTCTCCAGATATATACAGTACCTGCTTTCCTTTTGTTCCAATTTCCTCGCATATTTGTAGTAGTAATGTAGATTTTCCAATCCCAGGATCTCCTCCTACCAATATCAATGAACCTTTTACAATTCCTCCTCCAAGTACTCGATCAAGTTCATCCATCCCAGTAGAAGTTCGATCTTCCTCTAAAATTGTTATATCTTTTAACTTAATAGGAGCATTAGTTGATTTATTAGCAGATACTACAGACTTTTTGGCCTCTACTACTTCCTCAACTAATGCTCCCCACTCATTACAATTAGGACATTTACCCATCCATTTTCCTGTCTCATATCCACACTGCTGACATACATATACTTGCTTTAACTTAGCCATTTTTACTTCCTCCGAACAAAAACTAGTCAATATATTTTTATTTTAAAAAGGCACCTCAAGATTTAGGAGTTATAGCCCTATTCCCCTGAGATACCTCATTCTTATCTATCCATTTTTTTTAACACAACTGCTTTTGGCTCTCTATTTGCTTCTACAGAGAAACTAATCTTCCCAGATAAAGTAGTTTTTACATTATCTACGATCATGTCATCTACAATAAGCTTATATTCTACTTGAGGTTGAAGTTCTAAAGTAATTTGCGTTGTTGTATACCCTTCTATCCTAAAGCTTACTTCTTTATCAGTTATCTTAAATGCATGAACGGCAGTACCTGGCAGTGATTCAAACACTAAAGCACCATCTCTCTTGAGTTTAGTAACCTCCTTAAAAGATTTTGCCTTATACAATCTTCCCCCTACTTCAAAATCAAGAACTTTAGTTTTCTCAGCTAACTCATAGTTACCAAAACTTAATGTTCCATCTGAATTTACACGAATAATCTCTGCTACTACTGCCATCACTAAACCCTCCATAATGTTGCTTTTTATTATTATATTCTATAAATTAAAACTATTATACATGATATTAAATCAAAAGTATATCTATATTCTTTTAAACAAAGATAATTTCTTCATTTTCTACCTGAACTTGTACACTATCCCCTTCTCTTACTTTTCCATCTAAGATACTATCTGATAACTTATCTTCTATATAAGATTGAATAGTACGGCGAAGTGGCCTTGCGCCATACGTCTGATGGTATCCTTTTTGAGCTAAGAAATCGATAGCTTCCTTTGTAAGATCTATTTGAACGCCTACATTTTTAGAAATACGTTGTATTAATGTTTTAATCATAATTTCTGCAATATTACGAATATCTTCAGTTGATAATGGATGGAATACAATCGTCTCATCTATACGATTTAAAAATTCTGGTTTAAACATGCGTTTAACTTCTTCCATTACATTCTTCTTCATATCTTGATAATCTTTTTGTGCATCTACTTGTGAAATAAACCCTACTCGTTTAGGCTCTATAATATTTCTTGCGCCTATATTAGAAGTCATAATGATAATTGTATTTTTAAAGTTTACTTTCCTTCCTGTAGAATCTGTAATATGTCCATCATCTAGAATTTGAAGTAAAATGTTGAATACATCACCATGTGCTTTTTCTATTTCATCAAATAGTACCACTGAATAAGGTTTTCTTCTAATTTTTTCTGTAAGCTGTCCACCTTCTTCATAGCCCACATATCCTGGAGGGGCTCCTATTAATTTAGATACCGCATGCTTCTCCATATATTCACTCATATCTATGCGTACCATAGCTGCTTCATCACCAAACATAGCTTCCGCCAAAGCTTTTGTAAGCTCTGTCTTCCCTACTCCTGTTGGTCCTAAGAATAAGAACGAACCAATTGGCCTATTAGGATCTTTAAGTCCTACACGCCCTCTTCTAACAGCTTTTGAAATCGCTACAACAGCCTCATCTTGTCCTATTACTCTTTCATGAAGTACTTTTTCAAGATTTTTTAGTTTCTCAGACTCTCCTTCTGCTAATCGCTTTACCGGAATAGTTGTCCAACTACTTACTACCTCAGCAATATCTTCTTCTGTTACAATCTGATTACTTTTTGTATGTTTAGTTTCCCACTCAACTTTAGCACTTGCTATCTTTTCTTTGAGTTCATTTTCTTGACGTTTGATTTCTCCAGCTCTTTCATACTCCTCCGCAATAATTGCTTGTTCTTTTTGATAAGAAAATTCTTGGAGTTGTTCTTCTAAACTTTTAATATTATCTGGCGAAATATACGCTCTTAATCTTACTCTTGAAGAAGCCTCATCTAATAAATCAATTGCCTTATCTGGTAAGTATCGATCTGCAATATAACGTGTTGATAATCTCACTGCCGCTTGAATTGCTTCTTCTGTAATTTGTACTTGATGGTGCATTTCATACTTATCTTTAATACCTTCTAAGATACTAAGTGTCTCAATTTCACTCGGCTCTTCTACATTAACTGGTTGGAAACGCCTTTCTAAAGCTGCATCCTTCTCAATGTGCTTTCTATACTCATCTAGTGTAGTAGCACCCACTAATTGTACTTCACCTCTAGCTAAAGCTGGTTTTAAAATATTAGAAGCATCCATAGCACCTTCGGCTCCACCTGCTCCAATAATGGTATGCAACTCATCTATAAATAAAATAACATCTCCAGCTACTCTTACTTCAGCTAGTACTTTATTGATACGTTCCTCAAATTCTCCTCTATACTTTGTTCCTGAAATCATCGAACTAAGATCTAAGGATACTACGCGTTTACTACTTAATAATTCTGGAATATTTCCATCTGCAATTTTTTGAGCTAATCCTTCCACTACTGCAGTTTTACCTACTCCTGGTTCACCAACTAAGCAAGGATTATTTTTAGTTCTACGAGATAAAATCTGAATAATACGATCAATTTCTTTATCACGTCCTACAATAGGATCAAATTTATTTTCTCTCGCTAAATCAGTCAAATCTCTACTATATTTGTCCAATGTCGGTGTATTTGTTTTGACTTTTTGTACTTTATCTATTGTAGCAAAATTAACTTCCTTTGCTTTTTCATCTTTAGTAATCATAGTCACTAATAAGGTTAATAATTTATTACTATCTACTCCTAATGATTCTAGAAGTTTTACTGCTACACATGATTTTTCTTTAACAATAGAAATTAAGATATGCTCTGTTCCAATAACTTCTGAACCCGTTTGCTTAGCTAAAGCCATACTCAATTCTATAATTCGTTTTACTCTCGGTGTAAAATCACGTCCCATTACAAGGGTCATATTTCCAAACCCTATTACTTCTTTAATCTTATCTAACAATTCATCCTCAGTTACACCTTGTTTATGAAGCGCTGCTTGTGCTACTGAATTTTCTATATGAATAAGCCCAATAAGCAAATGTTCTGTCCCCAAATATCCATGTTTAAATTTTTCCATAATATATTGTGCATATTCTATTGCTTGCTGAGCTTGCAAGGTAAATTTGCTTTGCATTGACTCATCTCCTTAATAAACTCTCTTTTTAGAATTTGTTACCACAATTAATGCAGTATACAGTTTCTGGGTCATTTCCTATGTCACATTTTGAGCAGAATTTTAGAATTTCTACGCCATTTTCATCTTTTTTTGCTGAAAATGATTTATTTATCTCTTCATTCCAAGAATTCTTTACATCTCTTTTATACGCATCAAAACTGTCTTTTTGCGTATTTACTACTTGATTTACTTGTTTTTCTAATTGATAGATTTCTTTGTATAACGCAGTAATACGATTACATGTAGG
>JBOFPL010000051.1:0-1558 GCA_051659885.1 Cellulosilyticaceae bacterium | reverse complement strand
AGTCATGTATTTTTGGAAGAAATTCAAAACTATCCTTTAACGATAGAGACATTTATTCAGCTGAAGGAAAAATGGAAGCTATCTATTCAAGCAATTATAAGAAAATGCTTGGACTTAGAGTTGATATCTGAAGATAAATATATATATTTTCAAAAAAGGATAAGTTATAAGGGCTGGCGAAAACAAGAGCCATTAGATAATATCATCACATTAGAAGAGCCTAGATTATTAAGAGATGCGACAGAGCTTCTGATAGAGCATAATGTGATTAGTAAACAAGATATTTTAAATGAAATCAATTTATATAAAGAGGAGATTATAAGTTTTTGTAATTTGCCTGAGGATTACTTTGAGGAGACATTAATGAATATCATAAAAATATATTAATATGAGTTTAAAAAAGTATGTTAAGGTAATAATTATAAAAATTATAAGAGATACCAAATGAGAAAAGAGGTGTGGCTATGATACTAAATAGAGCTACGATATATAATTTTAAGGGAATAGAAGAAGAAACATTAACTTTTAATGGATCTTTTAATCTGATCATAGGTGATAATGGAATCGGGAAAACATCTATTTTAGAAGCGATATCTATAGGGCTTGGTGGATTTATTGCAGGAATTGAAGGAATTAATGCGGTTAACTTTTCGAAAGATGATATCAGAATGAAAAGTGAGCCTATGGGGGATGGTTCGTATAATATTGAATATATGACACCTACAGCGATAACTTGTGAAGTAGCCTGTAATGATAAAGCATACAAGTGGAGCCGCAGTAAAAGTAGTGTAAAAAGTTCTAAGACGACAATAGCTCCGAGGGATATTACACACTATGCAACGGACTTATTGAAAGATAATCATAGTATTCTGCCGATTATTAATTATCAAAGTGCAGGGAGAATGTGGACACAAAAAAGAGAGAAATGGGAAAACCCTTTTAAAGGCCAGTATTCTAGAGGTGTAGGCTACACGGATTGCTTAGCATCTGAATCGAATACAAAGATGTTTACGAATTGGTGTAAAAGAATGGAACATATTGCTTGGCAACAAGGGAAGTTAATTGGAGAATATGAAGCTGTAAAGCAAGCGGTTGCTACATTTATGAGTGAACTCATGCAACAAGAAGGAAACTTATCTGTGTTTTATGATAAGAGAAGTGAGGAGCTTATGTACCAGGATAGTGAAGAGGCTATACCGCTCAGGTTAATGAGTTCAGGCTATAGAAGTTTAGTAGGCATGGTAGCAGATATTGCCTATAGAATGGCTATATTGAACCCTAACCTACTTTATGATGTAACGAAGCTAACAGATGGGATCATATTGATCGATGAATTAGACTTGCATTTACACCCTAAATGGCAGTGGAAAATAGTAGATGCTTTAAGAAAAACATTTCCAAGAGTACAGTTTATTGCGACAACACATTCGCCTATTATTATTGCGTCTGCAGAGGATGTCAATATTATTAATCTTTATGATGAGAATAGCAGCATTGATATGATCAATTGGGAACCTAAGTATGAAAAGTCAGCTAAAGGGTGGAAGATTGATGATGT
>JBOFPL010000050.1:0-33438 GCA_051659885.1 Cellulosilyticaceae bacterium | reverse complement strand
CAAGCCAAATTTATTAATGAAGAAGATAGAATTATCTTTGATGCTAAATTTGAAAAAGGTCAATTAGTAATGCTTCAACTTGAAGCATTAGATGGAGAAACTGTTCGTAGATACTTTGTACCAACAACTAAGATGACATTCTTAGCAATGTGTGCAGGGACATTCCAAGAATCAGATGAAAGAGCAGTAAAATACAACTTAAATAAAGTAGGTATTGAGGGAGCATATAAGATTACTGTAATCGTAGATGAGAAGAAATACGAAACAGGTGTCGTTATTAATTTATAATAAATAATGAAAAGGAGCATTTTACTTAAGTAGTAAAATGCTCCTTTTTAAAGTATTCAGATAAATGTGGTTAAATATTGTTGATTTAAATACTTAAATGTAATATTGTATAGATATAAATATTGTATAGGGGAGTGATTAAAAATGGAGTGTACTCAGTGGGTAAATGAAGTATGGGATAAAATAGATCAAAAATTACAATATGTAGTACCTAAATCAAAGGATAAAATACCATATACAACAATAGAGGGAGTACATGATGACTTATCAAAATCTGATGTAGGTTGGTGGACCAATGGATTTTGGGGAGGTCTCATGTGGCTGATGTATGCAGATACTCAAAATGAGCTATATAAAGAAGCAGCTGAGCGCAATGAGGTACTATTAGATGCAGCGTTGGCTAACTATGATGGATTACACCATGATGTAGGGTTTATGTGGCATATTACGAGTGGTGTAAATTATAGGATGACAGGTAATAAGCAGGCTAAGGTGCGTACATTGTTTGCTGCCAATGTATTAGCAGGACGCTATAACTTAAAAGGACAATACCTTTCAGCTTGGAATGGTAATAGACCAGGGTGGGCAATTATTGATAGTATGATGAATATACCACTGCTTTACTGGGCATCTAGAGAGACGGAAGATCCTAGATTTAGATATATTGCAGAGAGCCATGCTGATACAACTATGGAGAATCATGTAAGGCCAGATGGTAGTGTAAAACACATTGTAGTCTATGATCATGTAAATGGTGGTGTGCTAGAAGAAATTGGTGGACAAGGTTTTGGAGAGGGCTCTGCTTGGAGTAGAGGACAAGCATGGGGACTGTATGGATTCACTTTAAGTTATATTCATACAGAGAAGCAAGAGTATCTAGACACCGCTAAGCGAATAGCACACTACTTTATAGCAAATGTATGTGAAGATTATGTGCCAAAATGTGATTTTAGATGCCCAGCTGAACCAGTAGTCTATGATAGTACAGCAGGGGCTATTGCTGCTTGTGGATTGATAGAACTTGCAAAAATAGTACCAGAGTATGAAAAGAAACTTTATTTCAATGCAGCAATTAATATTTTAAAAGCATTAGAAGAGAGATGCTGTAACTGGGAAGAAAATGAAGATTCTATTTTACAAATGGGTACAGAAAGATATGGTGGTGGAGAACATAAACCGATTATCTATGGAGACTATTATTTTGTAGAAGCACTTTATAAACTAAGAGAAAATAAAGTATTATTTTGGTAGGCTATCTAGATTAGAGACAATAATATACATAAAAATAGGAGACAACAATGAAAAATATTCAATTTAAAACTAAAGAAGATTATCAAAAAGCATTGCTAGAACTTTGTGAACCACTCAAGAAATACTATTCAGAAGGCAAAGCCTATTTGCAGTTAGGAGAAACATCAGCTGCATATGATAGTAAAACAATAGGATTAGAAGGATTTGCAAGACCATTGTGGGGGCTTATGCCTTTATTTGCAGGTGGTGGAACGTGTGAGCTATTTGAGATATATGCAGAAGGCTTTAAAAATGGAAGTAATCCAGAGCATGCAGAGTACTGGGGTGAGATTCCTGATTTCCATCAAGCGTATGTAGAGATGGCTGCTATGGGACTTGGACTACTTTTGGCACCAGAAGTAATATGGGATCCACTAACAGAGGTAGAAAAAGAAAATCTAAACAACTGGTTATGGCATATCAATGAGCACATTTATCCAGAAAATAACTGGCAACTTTTTAGAGTATTGGTAAATATAGGATTAAGAAAAGTAGGAGCAAGATATAGTCAAGAAGCTATAGAGCGTTCACTTGCCTTGGTAGAGACATTTTATTTAGGTGATGGATGGTATATGGATGGTAAGACACAGCAAAAGGATTATTACATTGCTTTTGCGATTCATTTCTACTCTTTAATTTATGCGAAAGAAATGAAAGAATTTGATCCTGAAAGAAGTGAACTTTTTATAGAAAGAGCAAAACTATTTGCCCAAGACTTTATTTATTGGTTCGCAGAAAATGGAGAAGCGTTACCTTTTGGTAGATCACTTACCTATAGATTTGCACAGTGTAGTTTCTTTAGTGCACTTGCTTTTGCAGATGTAGAAGCTTTACCTTGGGGGATAATAAAGGGGATTGTAAATAGACATTTTAGAGCATGGTGTGAGAAACCTATTTTTGATAGAGAAGGTATTTTAACAATAGGATATAACTACGGCAATCTACTTATGGCAGAAGGGTACAATGCACCAGGATCACCTTACTGGGCATTCAAAAGTTTCTTAGTACTTGCATTACCAGATGAACATCCATTCTGGCAAGCTGAAGAGGAAGCATTACCAGAGTTAGAATCAACTAAAGTTATTAAACATGCACAAATGATTCTGCAACGTCCAGAGAAAGATCATATTATTGCATTAACTTCGGGTCAATATGCAGGATTTGCACCTAATCATGTAGCAGAGAAGTATGCTAAATTTGCTTATTCTAACTACTTTGGTTTTAATGTACCAAGATCCTACTACCTACTCAATCAAGCAGCACCAGATAATATGTTAGCCTTTGTGAGAGATAATATGTACTATGTGCGCAGACAATGCCAAGCAGTAGAAGTAAGAGAAGATAGTATCTATTCTAAGTGGAGTCCAATGGATGGGATTGTAGTAGAGTCTATTGTAAGGCCTTATAAAGAAGGACATTTACGTACCCATACAATACAAGCTGAATTTGATATTGAAGCGGTAGAGTGTGGATTTAGCATTCCGGATGATACTTACCCACAAATAGGTAAAGTGTGTGGGGAAAACTTTGCAACATTCCATAATGAAAGTGGATATTCTAGCATAGAGTTAAGAAAAGGAACCGGAACAGGTGATGCAGTAGTTTGTGAGGCGAACACAAATTTAGTGCATCCTAGGACCTCTTTACCTTATATTAGTTTAGCAATTAAACAGGGAACAACAATAATAGAAAGTTATGTAGTAGGATTAAAAAATAAATAATGAATAATAAAAGCCTATGAAACACTGTTTCATAGGCTTTTTGTGTGCGTTGTAGATTGAGAATAATCAATACATAGGGTAGCCATAAGATGATTAGAATAAGAAAGAGCATAAGATAAACCACTTTGACCTCCAAAGTGCATATTAATACGTTCATTAATATTACGAATACCAAATCCACTAGAAGGTTGTAAAGTAGTGGGTAAATACGCTAAAAACTGATTAAGTAAATCAGGAGAGCAAGATTTACCTGTATGAACAACTTCTATGTAAAGATAAGGACTATCTTGATAAATAGAGATATCAATCTCCAAAGAAGGAATAGGCGTAGTATAATCTAAGCCATGCTTCAGCGCGTTTTCAATAAGTGGTTGTAAGATGAATTTAGGAATATAGATATGATCTAAAACTAGGATAGTATGTATATGCAAATTAATAGGCTCTTCATGACGCAATTTGTAGATGGAGATAAATTCTTGGATATTTTCAAGTTCCTGAGATAAAGTAACCATTCCGTTAGGATTAGTAATACTATAACGCATAAGATTGGAAATGGAAGCCATGATGGAAGCAATATCATCTTGATCTCTAGAAAGAGCAATCCAATTGACGACATCCATTGCGTTAAAAATAAAGTGGGGATTTATTTGAGCTTGCAAAGCTTGAAGTTCAGCTTGTTTTTGCTTCTGAGTTTGTATTTGAATATCTTCAATTAAATGATTAGAGTAAGTAATCAGTTGCTTAAAACTATTACATAAAGCAATCATTTCTTTATCTTTGCCAAAATTAAGAGATTCATAATTAAAATAACGAATATCTTTAACCTGGCCAATTGTATCAGATAATTTAATGATGGGATGAGACATTTTAGTAGAGATAAAATAAGCTAATAAAGGAGTTAGTAGTAAAATAACAAATGCAAAAATGATAAAATCTTGCATAGCTGAAAAAACATGGCTGCTAATATCAGAGTAAGGAGTCAAAAATAGAATAGAAAGTCCCCAGTTCAGTGATGTTTTATTAGCTAAATAATCTTGCTTATTAAGTGTAAGGAAAGCACTTTTTTGATCAACATGAGGAGTATTTTTGATACTACTAAATAGTTTTGAAAAGATCTCTAGGGGAAGAGTGGTATTGCCTTGATAAAGAATATCTTGATTACTATTAAATAATACATAACTAGTATTAGGTGTAATTGGCACAAAATTAAAAAATTCCCCAAGCTTATCTAATTTGATACTTGTGACCATAACTCCTAAACCTTTAGGTAAGTAAGGTCCTATATAGGCGTTATTCTGAATTTTTTTTGCTAGGCAAAATTCATTTGTAGACTCGTTGATAAAAATATAATAAGATGCAGGAGCATTGATTGTGTTGAGATACCACTCAGAATTTTTTATTTCTTGATTAGAGAAGACATTATAAGAAGTTGTATAAGAGTTTGAATCTAATGTTTTAGATTCAAAAGCGGATGTAATAGGTAAGTCGTCATTTAAAAACAAAGTATTTTTGTAAAAATAATTAATATTGCTAGGAACTTGATCAGCCCCATAATGGGTAAATTGAGAAATAATTGCAGATTTAGTTTGTACTTTACTAAGCTGGTCAAGTGGTTTAGCGCTTAAATATTTACCCATATAAGGGTCACTAGTAAGCCTTAAAGAGGTTTGTTCAATAGAGTGCATAAAGCTGGTGATAAGATTTTGATTAAGGTGAATGATACTTTCCTGATAATTAATAACCTCTGTTAACATGACATTTTTAAATAAGATATAAATAATGATGTAAGAGCATATAAGGATTCCGGCCATAACACTCATTAAAATTAAAGAAATCTTGTTTTTAATACCCATAGACTAATCCTTTCTATTAAAGAAATTTAGTGTTTTGAATGTGAATATTTCGATATTCAGTAGGAGTAATTCCTAATTTCTTTTTGAATAGTTTTGCAAAGTATTTGGAATCCTCATAACCACATTGTAAGGCAATATCTGAAATAGCATATTTTAAATCTAAAAGAAGATCTTTTGCTTTATTTAAACGGAGCGTAATAATGTGAGTACTTAGATTAGTTCCCATAGCTTGTTTGAAGGTGGTACTTAAGTAAGAAATAGAGACATTGATTGTGTTAGCTAAATAGGAAATATTAAAATCAGGCTCACAGAAGTGATCTAAGATATATTGGTTGGCTATAGTAATAATGCTATCTGTATTAGAGTTTTTGAGAACATTAGCAGTAGAGAGTACATCATAATATTTTGTAATAAGATAATTTAATTTTTCTTGTTTACTGGGTAAATCCCAATAATCATTTAAGGTATTTTGCTTAGAAGAGGTAAGGATTTCGTTATGTATATTGAGTTCAGAAAGATAGGCATAAAGAAAGTGTATTAGTCTACTCCCTAGTGTATTATAAGAGTCCATAGAGATGTTAAAACTAAATAAAGAAGAACTAAAAAGTTTGTCAAATGTACCTATATTATTTTGCCTAAGTCCCTCTAGAATTTTATATTTAAATTCATCATCCCAGATTGTTAAAAACTCTTCTTTTTGGTGTTGACGCTTTTGATTAATTGATATGAGCAGGTGTTCAAGATTATTGATTTTTTCCCTAGTAATAGGTTTTAAAATATAATTTGTTACTTGATACTCAATAGCTTGTCTAGCGTATTCAAATTCACCATGAGCGCTTAAGAGGATGAGATCAATGTGTTTATATTGTTCAGAGATTGTTTTGGCTAAGGCTAGTCCGTCCATAATAGGCATTTTTATGTCAGAAATAATGACGTCGGGTTGATTTTGTGAGATTAAGGAGAGTGCTTCTTGGCCGTTAGAAGCAATACCTATAAGTTCACCGTCAAAGGATTTCCAATTTAACATACTTTTTAGCCCTTGAACTGCAAATTTTTCGTCATCTACTAAAATTAATTTCATCTATAAGTTACTCCTTTGTAAATAATATAATGTTATTATATAAAAAAACACGAAAAAATAAAAGATTCATTCTTGGTAGTTTAAAATACTGCTTAAAAGAGTGAATTTTTTTTGTACATTTATATTAAAAAGTAAAAAAGTGCACTTTATATAAAAATAGTCCCATTGAGAAATAAAAAGTAAAAAGAGTATAATCTAACTAGTTGAAAAATTTAAAATAAATAAAAAATAATATAGATGATAGGAGGAAAAGTGATGCAAAACAATTTAGAAAGTAGTGTAGCAATTCCTGCAAAGGAAAAGAGGTCATTTCAAGAAAAGCTAAAATATGTTGGAAAAAGAGTTAAAAGACATTGGCAATTGTATTTGATTTTATTAGTACCTGTTTTGTTAGTAGCAATATTTGCATATGGACCCATGTATGGTGTGCAGATTGCTTTTAAGAACTATATTCCGAGTAAAGGGATTACAGGTAGTGAATGGGTAGGTATGAAACACTTTATAAGCTTTGTTAATTCACATCAATTCTCAAGGCTTTTAATTAATACCATTACGATTAGTTTTTATTCATTGGTGGCAGGATTTCCTATTCCTATTTTATTAGCACTAGCATTAAATGAATGTGCAAGTACTAAGTTTAAGAAAACAATTCAGATGATTACATATGCTCCACACTTTATTTCTACAGTTGTTATGGTAGGTATTATTTTATTAATGCTTTCACCAACAGGAGGACTCTTTAATCAGATCTTGGGATTATTTGGAATAGAATCAGTTGACTTCATGGGAAAACCAGAATGGTTTAAATCGATTTATGTATGGTCAGGTGTATGGCAAGGCATGGGATATAGTTCCATTATT
Organism: Cellulosilyticaceae bacterium; assembly: GCA_051659885.1. Lineage (GTDB taxonomy): Bacteria > Bacillota > Clostridia > Lachnospirales > Cellulosilyticaceae > JAVVPO01. The sequence continues at coordinate 26,344 of JBOFPL010000050.1, read as the reverse complement.
TACATAGCAGCCCTAGCTGGTATCGATCCAACACTTCATGAGGCGGCCATAGTAGATGGTGCATCTAGATTTCAAAGAATTATCCATGTCAATATACCAGGTATTTTACCTACAGTAACAATCCTTCTAATCATGAACTTTGGAAGTATTATGAGTGTAGGACATGAGAAAATATTACTTATGCAGAATCCATTAAATATGGCAAAGTCAGATGTTATTTCTACATTTGTTTACCGAATGGGATTAGTAAGTGCACAACACAGTTTCTCAGCTGCAGTTGGGTTGTTTAACTCAGTAATCAACTTTATTTTACTTGTAATAGTAAATAGCATAGCTAAAAAAATTGGAGAAACGAGTTTATGGTAGGGAGGATGATAAAAGATGTCAGTAACAAAAAAAATTAAACAATCTAAAGGAGATAGGATTTTTAATATCATTAATAATCTTATTCTCATGATTATATTGCTTATTGTAGCCTATCCATTAATTTATATCTTGAGTGCATCATTTAGTGATCCTCTAGCTGTAAGTAGTGGAAAGGTTTGGTTATGGCCAGTAGATTTTACACTCAGAGGATATGAAGTAGTGCTTAAGCATCCAGATATTATGAGAGGTTTTGCAAATGCACTTTATCTCACGGTAGTAGGAACCATTGTACAGGTTATCGTAACAATAATGGCAGCTTATCCATTATCTAGAAGAACACTGTATGGCAAAGGGCCTATTACTTTATTCTTTACATTTACCATGTTTTTTGGTGGAGGGCTTATTCCTTCATTTATCTTAATTAATAACTTAGGACTTTATAATACTTATTGGGCACTCATATTACCAGGTGCAGTAGGGGTATATAACGTGATTGTAGCAAGAACATTCTTCCAATCCACTATCCCAGAAGATTTATTTGAAGCAGGTCAGTTAGATGGTTGTTCAGATATTAAATTCCTAATGAGTGTGGTATTACCTTTATCTAAGCCAATTATAGCGGTATTAGTTATGTTTTATGCAGTAGGTCATTGGAATTCTTACTTTGGTCCAATGATTTATCTTTCAGATAAAAAACTTTATCCGTTACAAATTATCTTAAGGAATATCTTGATTCAGAATCAGTTTAATGCAGAAATGATGATGGATGTAGATGCAATGGAGAAACAAAGAGGATTAGCAGAGTTATTAAAATACTCATTGATTATCGTATCAAGTATACCAATGTTAATCTTATATCCATTTATTCAAAAGCACTTTGTTAAAGGGGTAATGATTGGAGCAATTAAAGGATAATTAAATTTATCTTAAGTAGAGTAGTAAATTAACTTACTATAAAGTATGAATTAGGGAGGATAATAGATATGAATAAGAGATTAGTTGCATCGGTATTATGTGCATTAATGCTAGCTACAGCAGGATTAACAGGATGCTCATCAAAAAATGAAGGAACTACAGAAGGAACTGGAACAACTACTGAAAATAAAAAAGAAGAAAGTAAAGAAAGTGCTGAGACAGGAATAACTTTTAATGAACCAGGACAATTTCCTATTGTAACTGAAAAACAAGAAATACATATTGTAGCTCCAGATACACCCTATATATTAGATTTAAATACAAATGATTTTAGTGTATGGTATGAAGAAAAAACAAATGTCAAAGTAAACTATGAGCAAATTCCAAGTGAGTCATTAACAGAAAAAAGAAACTTAATGTTAGCAAGTGGGAACTTACCAGATGCATTTATGTATGCAGGATTTAATAAGGCGGATGAAGTAACTTATGGTAGTCAAGGTATATTTTTACCCCTCAATGATTTAATTGATCAATATGGTTTTTATACTAAGCAAGTGTTTGATCAACAAGAATTATTGCCAGCAGGAACTACGGCACCAGATGGTAATATTTACTCTTTACCACGTATCAATGAATGTTATCACTGTATGTACTCAGGAAAAGCATGGATTAACCAAGTATGGTTAGATCAATTAGGGCTTAAATATCCAGAGACAACAGATGAGTTAATTACAGTACTTAAAGCGTTTAAAGAAAAAGATCCTAATGGTAATGGCAAAGCAGATGAACTAGGGATAGTAGGTTCAAAAGATGGATGGAACTCTAATCCAGTAGATTTTATTATGAATTCATTTGTATATAATGATTATGGTACTAGATTAATGGTCAAAGATGGAAAAGTAGAATTTGCTGCTATTACAGAGGAGTGGAGAGAGGGTTTGAAATTCTGCAAACAATTATATGATGAAAAACTAATCGATTCATTATCAATTACACAGACAAATGATCAGATGACATCTATGGCAAATAACCCAGATGAGATTATTGGAGTAGGAATAGGTGCAACACCTAATAGTACAACTGGAGATAATGCGATGAATAGACATAAAGACTATACACCATTAAGTCCACTTACAGGTCCAAATGGAGCTAGAAATGCCTTAGCAAGTCCGATTGGTTTTTATACAGGACACTTTGTAATCACAAGCTCAGCTAAAAACCCAGAACTTGTAATGAGATGGGCAGATGGTCTTTATAACGATGAAGTAACGATGATTTCTAACTATGGACTAAAAGATAAGCGTTGGAAAGAGGCACCTGAAGGCTCTATTGGTGTAGATGGAGAAGCGGCTAAGTGGATGGTTATTAAGGATGAAAACGAAAATCCAGAACAAAACAATGCGATGCCAAACGTTGCATTAGTGAATTTAACAGCAGCAGTAAGAGGGGGAGAAGCACTCGACCCAACAGATCCAATGGCGCCATATAAAGGGGAGGGTATCTTATTTAGTTCAACTAGAGATTACTATGAGCCTTATGCACCAGCAGAGGTAGTACCAGGATCTATGTATATGTTACCAGAAGAGTTAGATGGATTTGCACAGATGCAAACACAAATAGCTGACTATATTACAGAATCTATGGCGGCATTTGTAACAGGATCTAGAAGTATCGATGATGATAAAGAGTGGGAAAAATACAAAAAAGAGCTCGAAGCACTTGATTTAGTAAGATATCTTGAAATTATGCAAACAGGATATGATAGAACTAAATAATAGTTACAAAAAGAGATATACATTCATAGGTATATCTCTTTTTGTAACTATAAATAATTTAAATTATATATAAAAATTTGAAAATATGATAATATATAAATACTAAAGTAGGACAACTTATAAATTTGGTAGATATAAATAGTGTAGTGTAGAAAAGTTTAAGAACTAGGGGGCATTATTTATGAGTAAAAAGCTTTTTCGTAGTATATTATGCATAGTAATTGGAGCCATAATATTCGTGGGTTGTCAGAGTAAAGCAATAGGGGGGCAAAGCTCTGAGATAACTGGAGAGAATGAAGAAATTGTAACTTTGAAATGGTATATGTGTTTAAATAAGATAGCACCAGATACTGAACTTGTAATAGAGGAACTCAATAAGTACACAAGGGAAAAAATAGGGGTACAAATTGATTATACCGTTATGCTGGATTCCGAGTATAGAGAAAAAATGATGACATATATTAATTTTGGTGAAGCATTTGATATTTGTTTTACCTCAAATTGGGCAGTTAATTATTTTGATTTTCTTAGAAAGGGGGCATTTAAAGATATCACTGAATTACTTCCTCAGTATGCAAAGGAAACTTATGAATTTATCCCAGAAGAAGCTTGGGAAAGTGTTGCTGTAGGAGGACGAATTTATGGGGTACCCTCATACAAGGAAATGGGATGGCAAGGAGGTATATTAGTCAATTCAGATTTGGCAGATAGGTACGATATAGATCTTTCTAATGTGAAAAGTATACAAGATTATACAAAGGTATTGGAGCAGGTAGCGTATAAATCTGAGTTGTCAGGAAATAAAGTGATTGGGGTAAGTGGATTGAGTTTTTATTTAGCACATCCCTATGAAACTTTAACAGGAGAAGCAAGGTTGCCAGGAATATCAGCTGTACCAGAATATGATAATTTTGAAGGTGTATCAGGAGTGTTTAATCAGTATGAAACTAATGAGTACATGGCATTTTGTAACTTAATATATGAATGGCAACAAAGAGGATTTCAGCCAGAAGATGCAGTTAACTATGATAAAGATAGTGAAAATAGAGATACAGATTTTGCACAAGGCAATCTTTTTTCTTATCTTATTTCTTATGCCCCAGGAGATGCTGAAGCAAAGGAAATTTCAACGGGACATGGAGTAGAGTTTATTCGTTTAATGGAGCCACTTTCTGAGACTCGCAATAGTAATGCTGCAGTATTAGCTATATCATCTCAATCAGCACATCCTGAGAAGGCTTTAGAGTTTATCAATTTACTCAATACAGATCTTTATGTAGGGACATTAATTAGGCATGGGATAGAAGGAGTGCATTATTCAGAAGTAGGAGCAAACAAGGTGGATCGCACAAAAGATGGACAAATATTAGTAAAAGATAATAGATATGACTATGCTTTTGGATGGCAATTTGGAACACCTTTTAATCAGAAGTGGGATATATCTTACCCTGATAATATAGCACAATTATTTGAAATATATAATGAAACAGCAATTATAGCTCCTCATAGGGGATTTAGATTTAATCAATTTGGCATAGAGACACTAGTAGCATCTCTATTACAAGTAGTTAATCAGTATAGTGCAGTTTTAGAAACAGGTACAGTAGATCCATTAGTGGCGTTGCCACAGTTTAGAGAGCAATTAAAATTAAATGGTGTGGATCAGCTATTAGCTGAAATAAATAAACAATTAGAGGAATGGAAAGTAACTAATGGTATAATAGACTAGTGAAAATACATAGATTTTTGGAGGAAGAAAATGAATCAAATAAAAAGAGCAACATTTGCAGGTGGATGTTTTTGGTGTATGATTAAACCTTTTGATCAATATGATGGGGTTATCAATGTATTGTCAGGATATACAGGGGGGCATATAGAGAATCCAACTTATGAGCAAGTAAAAAGCCAAACAACAGGACACTTAGAAGCAGTAGAAATTACTTTTGATGAAGCAAAGATAAGTTATAAAGAATTAGTAGAAATCTTTTTCAAAATCATAGATCCGACTGATGAGGGTGGGCAATTTATTGATAGAGGAGAGAGCTACACTACAGCTGTTTTTTATCATGATGAAATACAAAAAGAATGCGTATTAGAGCATATTAAAGAATTAGAACAGAGTGGCAAATTCAGTAGACCTATTGTAACTAAAGTTTTAGGCGCCGAGCCTTTTTACTTAGCAGAGGAATACCATCAAGATTATTATAAAAAGAATCCAGAAGCCTATGCAAAAGAATTTAGTACTTCTGGAAGAGAAGCATTTATTGAAGAAAACTGGAAATAAATCAAAGGACCTTGCCATTTATAGATGGTAAGGTCCTTTGTATAGGGAAAGTTAATATAATGATTATTTTGTATAATTATCGAAGTAACCTTGGATGTAGATGATAGGTGTTCCTTTATCTCCACTTCCAGAAGTAAGGTCAGAAAGTGATCCAATAAGGTCTGTAAGTCTTCTAGGAGTAGTTCCTTGAGCTGCCATATTACCTACAAGGTCAGATTCTTTATTTTTAATGTATTCAGAGATAGCAACTTTTAATTCTTCACCTTTTAAGTGAGCAAAATCATTATCAGCTAAGTATTTAAGTTTAACTTCATTTGGTTGTCCGTCTAATCCTTTAGTATAAGCAGGAGAAACAACTGGGTCAGCAAGTTCCCAAATCTTACCTACTGGATCTTTAAAAGCACCATCTCCGTAAATCATAACTTCAACTGTTTTACCAGTTTTTTCTTTAATTGCTGCTTGGATAGCATCTACTACTGGTTGACCATTGCGAGGGAAGAGTTTTACTGTTTCCTCTGTAGCTTTGTTTGAACCAAGAAGCCCATAAGCTTCGTTGTAACCACTACCGTCTACAGGAGCACATAAGATATCATCTAAACCACAGATGATTTCACCACCATTAGCTGTAAGGATACGCTTTGTACGAGCTCTAGTATGGATATCACAAGTAATAACGTTTTTAGTATAATCTAAGATTGTTTTTGGATGGTTAGAGAAGACAACTTCACATTCACATCCACATGATTCAATAAGTTCTTTGTAGTAATCTATGTAGTCTACACCAGTAAAAGTGTGTTTGTTATAACCGAATAAGTTACGGAATTCAGCTTCTGTAAGTACGTCTGTCCAAGGATTGATACCTTTTTCATCAAGTAAATCTAAATCTACAAGGTGGTTACCTACTTCATCAGATGGATAGCTGAGCATAAGAACAATTTTCTTTGCTCCTTTAGCAATACCACGAAGACAAATAGCAAAACGATTACGGCTTAAGATTGGGAAAATAACACCAATAGTATTTTCACCAAATTTGCTAGATACGTCTTTTGCAATAGCATCTACAGATGCATAATTTCCTTGTGCACGAGCAACAACAGCTTCTGTTACTGTAACAACATCTTGATCACCAATAGTAAATCCTTCAGCTTCTGATGCTTTTAATACGCTATCTACAACGATTGATGCAATGTCATCTCCCTCACGAATAATTGGTGCACGAAGACCTCTAACAACAGTTCCTACCATTCTTTCCATTGAATAATCTCTCCTTGAACATATAATTTTAAATAGTTTTAAAATACTCTTTACTTGTAATATACACCATCTTTCTGGTATAAGTAAAATAGATATAAATAATATGAGATATAAGGAGAAGTTATATGTCTACACCATTAGGATTATATAGAATCTTTTGTGAAGTGGCAAACAGCAAGAGTTTCTCTAAAGCAGCTAAAAATCTATATATGACTCAGCCTGCTGTTAGTCAGGCGATTATGCAATTAGAGGCAGAGTTAGATGTGAGAGTGTTTACAAGAACATCAAAAGGTGTAAGCCTAACAAGTGAGGGAGAACTCCTATTTGAGTATACGGAGGCTGCTATTAACTTGATTGATGTAGGGGAGAAAAAACTAATGGAAGCCAGAAATTTATTGGCAGGCGAACTGCAAATAGGTGTGGGAGATACTATTTCACGTTATTACTTATTACCTTATTTGGAGCAGTTTCATAGAGATTATCCACATATTAAGCTAAAGATTATTAATCGTACAACAACTAAGCTATGTGATAAGATTAAATCAGGGACCATAGATATGGCGCTATGTAATTTACCGATACAAGATGCAAGTATAGAAGTAAGGACTTGTATGGAGGTACATGATATATTTGTATGTAGTAAGGAATATAAGAAGCAATTAGAAATGCCTCTTACACATGAAGAATTAGCAAAGTTGCCACTAATTTTGTTGGATAATAATTCAATATCTAGGCGATATATAGAGAAATACATGTTAGGGAAGGGGATTAAAATTACTCCAGAGATAGAATTAGGTTCACATGATTTATTACTAGAATTCGCCAAAATTAATTTGGGGGTATCTTGTGTAATCAAAGAGTTTGCAAAGGCATACTTAGAAGATAAAACACTTCATGAGGTGCAATTGATTGAAGAAATTCCTGCAAGGCATATAGGGGTATGCTTTTTGAAAAGTGTACCTCTTTCACCAGCGGCAGCGAAATTTATAGAGATGTTACAAGTGAAAATATAAAAACAAGGTGTACAGGCTAATAGAGATGTACACCTTGAATTGTATAGCGTGATTTAGTATACAATAAGGTTAATAAAATACCTATTTGAGATAGGAGATTGTGTATGATTAATCAGCTTAGGATATTAAGTGGAGTAATTATGTTAGTGGTTGGGATGAGTCCAGGGATGGATAAGGTAAACCAACCACCAGAGGTGGTGAAAGTTTATACTACCCAAAAAAGCTACAAAGCAGGTGAACCCATTGAGTTGGGTTACTTCTATAGTAATGAAAAAGGAGAAAGTATAGAAGAAAGTTGGACTTATAGAAAATTAGGTGAACCTATTAAGTGCAACCTATATACTAAACCAGAGATTATTTTTAAAGAAGGGGAGTATCTTGTAACCCTTAAATTAACAGATGAAAAGGGGAATATAGGAGAAAGTAGCGCATGTATCATAAAAATCAAGGGACAACCCTTTTATTCAGAATATGAATATAAGTTCGGCAAAGTACCGATAGGTGTAACCATAGATAATTTTGAAGAAATTAATTTTAGAGAATATGAAAATTTAAATGTAGTAGAAAATAGGGCACAAGAAGGCGTGCTAGTCATGAGCAATTCTCCAGAGTCAGTCAAGGAAGAAGGAATCTTATATGAAGAAGTAGTAAAAGGGAAAGGAAGATTACTGGTTCATCATATCAATCACATAAAAGAAGAAAATAAAAGATTAGTAGTGCTAGCTCAAAATAAAAGTAGTAAGAGAGTAGATTTTACGATTAAAAATAAAATTTTTAGAGGTCCATCAAAGGATGTCTTAGCAATAGGACAAAGAGTTTTATATGATTATTTTAATAAGGGAAATGGTGTACATGTCAATTTAATGCCAGAAGAAACATATATCATTTATGACAGCTTAAAAGATAAGTGGAAATATGATGAAGTTATTTCTGGAATGGTAGATTTTGAAGGGGAAGGCTGCATAAAATATATAGTAGCATCTATTAATCAAGAAACACAGATAGAGCAAGTACCTAATATGAGTCTAGCAAAAAGAGATGTACATCCTAGAGGAACATTTGAACACTTAGCAAAGTATTATAATATTAAATTAGATAAGGTAGACCAAAATACTAAAGTAGTTATCGGAGGAACAGAAGCTGAGTGGGAGAGAGGGAAGGATACACTTACACAAAAAAATAGTATAAATAGGGGGAATTTTGGAGTGACTTATCATTTAAGAATAACTGCGGAGCAAGATACAGCGGTTATTCTTAATCCTAGGGGAAATATGTTTAGGGGAGCTATTGAATGGGAAGGAGAAGGAGCTTATTTAGTACCTAAGTATGGGTATTTTCCTAGTTTAGAAAAAGCAGCTTATTTAGGGATTATTAAAAAAGGAGAAACTAAAGAGTTAGTATATATGTTACCGTGTGGATCTTCGGCACCTATTGTAATAGGATTTATTCCTGAAACGCAATGGCAAAATAAAATGTCAAAAAATTGAATATTGTGTAAAGAATATAAGCCCTAGTGAATATAGTATGATTAGGGGGGGAGCAATATGAAAAGAAATATAGAAGTCAAATGGCATGAATTAAAGTATTCATATCAACCTTCTGATTTTAGTTTTACAACTACAGATGATTTAACACCTATAGAGGAACCCATTGGACAGGAAGGTGCTATTAAAGCTTTAGAGTTTGCACTTAAGCTAAATAGTAAGGGGTACAATATATATGTATCAGGTGAGGAAGGTTTAGGGCTATCTCGCTATATTAAGAGAGTAATTAATCAAGTAGCTAGTGGAAAAGATATTCCGAATGATATATGTTATATATGTAATTTAAAAGAACAAACTGAGCCAAAGGTATTGTTGATGCATCCTGGAGATGGCATAAAATTTAAGGACGATATGAAAGAGTTTACGCAATTTTTAATAGATGAGTTAACAGGAAAATTAGACAGTCAAGAAGCTGATAAAAAAAGACAAAAAGTCATTGAAGAATTAGATGATAAAAAAAATGAGATGATGGAGCAGCTACAGGTTACAGCTAAAAAATTAGGTTTTGTACTGAAATTGACAAAGGAAGGAATAGGCTTTATTCCTTTAGATAGTAAAAATCAACCATTGACAGAAGAAGCGTATGGTAAGCTGGATAAACAAGAAAAGAAACAAATGAAAGTATCACTTAATAAATTACAAACTATTGCAGAAGATATGGTAGAGGCTTTAAGAGATACGGAAAAGATCTATGCAGAATATCTAGATGATATAAATGAAGAGATTGTTTTAAGAGAAATAGGTGTGTATATTAAACGGTTAAAAGAGAAGTATGGTATATATAATACAATAAGCCTATTTTTAGATGAAATATCCCATGATATTATAGAGAATATTATATTATTTGCGCATGAGGAAACTGAGGAAGAAAAAGGAGTAAAAGCATTATTTCCATGGGTAGCACAAAAGGGAATTTCAGATTTAGTAGAAAGATATAGTATAAATTTAGTTGTAGATAACAGTAATTTGAAATATGCACCAGTTATTGTTGGGAGTAATTTAAGTTATGGAAATTTAGTAGGAAAGCTTAGGATAGAGGGGGACCTTAATGCTGCAAGGATTGATTTTAATAGTATTGTAGCAGGGCTGTTCCATAAGGCAAATGGAGGTTATTTGATATTAGATGCAAATGAAGTCTTTACTTGTCCTGGAGCTTGGGAAGCTATTAAACGTATGGTGAAAACGGGATATATCCATACAGAAAACTTACAAAGCGTAAGTATTGCAACGACAATAGGATTAGTACCTGAGCCTATTCAAGCAAATATTAAAGTTGTATTAGTAGGTCCTTATAATATTTATGGGTTAGTAAAAGATGTAGATCCTGAATTTAAAGAGCTATTTAAATTGAATGTAGATTTTGATATGATTTTAGATAGTGATAAGGAAATGATTTATAATTTAGCTTGTAAAATTAAACAAATATGTGATGAAGAAAAATTATTACCAGTTAGTATCGAGGGTATATTAAAACTAGTAGAATGTAGTAGTAGAGGTGCTGGAAGTCAAGATAAACTAACAGCGGATATTAGCCCATTATTGAATTTGGTAAGAGAGGCTAATGTAGTTGCCAATACTATAATTACAAATAAAGATATAGAAAGTGTCTTAGAAATTAAAGAGCTTCTTAAAAAGAAAGTAGAGAAACATGTACTTGAAAACTATGATAAGCATATTTTGATGATTGATTTGAGTGGTAAGAAAACGGGTCAAATCAATGGGTTAGCAGTTTCTAAAATTGATGAATATAGTTTTGGTCAGCCTATTCGGATTACTGCTACCACTTATAGGGGAAAAACTGGGGTAATAGATGTAGAAAAGGCAGCAGGACTTAGCGGAAATATTCATACAAAAGGGATTGAAATTATAGAAGGCATATTAGGGCATCAGTTTGCTCAAGAAATTCCATTATCTTTATGCTGTAGAATTTGTGTAGAACAAAATTATGGGGGAATAGATGGAGATAGTGCATCTAGTGCAGAATTATATGCTATTTTATCAAGCTTAGCGGAAGTACCTATTAGGCAAAGTTTAGCTGTTACGGGTTCTATTAATCAGTATGGGAAGATTCAGCCTATAGGTGGGGTTAACGAAAAAATTGAGGGATTTTATAGAGCGTGTGCAGAAAGAGGACTTACAGGCAAACAAGGAGTTATCATTCCTTATCAAAACAAGGGAGACCTTGTGCTCAATGATGAAGTGATAGAAGCAGTTAAAAATAACATGTTTCATATTTATCAAGTAGATGATTTTACTCAGGGAATAGAACTATTAACGGGATATAGTTACCAAGAGATTGAAAGTAGAATCATGAAGAAGTTAAAAGGATTTAATAAAGGAACGAAGACTTCAAAAATAAAATAATTATAAAATTATCCTCAGAATAATGAAAGTCTGGGGATAATTTTGTATCAAAATAAAAAATAATGTGTATATTGTAGCTATAAAAAAAGTACATATGATATAATAGCAGAAAAAATAAAGGGGGATTAACAAAATGAAGAATACGATACTCTCAGTCCTTGTAGAAAATAATTATGGAGTAGTAGCTAGAATAGCGGGGCTATTCACAAGAAGAGGTTTTAACTTGAATAGTTTTGCAGGAGAAGAAACCCATAATCCCAGAATATCAAGAATTACTATATCGGTAACAGAAGATGAACATGCTTTATATCAAATTCAAAAACAGGTAGAAAAATTAGTAGATATTCAAAAAGTACAAGTTTTGGATAATGAAAAAGATATTATGAGGGAATTGGCGCTTATTAAAGTATCTTTAAAACCGGAATTAGGTGTGAAGATTAAAGAGCTTACAGAGCAATATAATGTAAAGGTAATAGATATGGATACAGAGGCTCTAATTTTCCAAGTATGCAATAGTAAAGAAAAAATAGATGCCTTTATAGATGAAGTAAGGCCTTATCAAATTTTAGAAAGTGTAAGAACAGGTGTAATTGCATTACAACGTGGGAATACTCATATGTAAAAGATTCTTATAAAATGACATATAAAGAGGAATCTTTTTACAAAGCTCACTTGAAAAGGGATGTAGAGTTATGATACACTAAAAAACATAAACTAAATACAGCAAAAAAGGAGCTAGTAATGAAGGATAAAATCGAAGAAATGACATTAGCTCAATTGCGTGACATGGCAAAAGAACAAGGAATAACACATATAAGTAAACTCAAAAAAGCAGAGCTTATACAAACTTTATTAGAATCTTTATCTGTGTCTAACACTTCCCTTTCTCAAGGTGCTTCTGATGAAAGCACTCAAAGTACAAACACATTATCAATTCAGAATTCAACCCCACAAAATTTAGATTTAAATGAAGAATTTACGGAAAATAGAGAGAATGAAAATAGATATGATAGAGTATCTGGCGCTGGCATATTAGAAATTATGGCAGATGGATATGGCTTCTTACGTGCGAAAAATTTTATGCGTGGAGAAAACGATATTTATGTTTCAATTTCACAAATTAGACGATTTAATCTTAAAACAGGGGATTGGATTGAAGGTGATATTAGAAGACCTAAAGAAGGTGAGAAGGCAGGAGCACTGCTTTACGTACACAAAGTAAATGGAGATAGGCCAGAAAAAGCTAAACTTAGACCTAATTTTGAAACACTCACACCAGTATTTCCGAAAGAGAGATTGTGCTTAGAATATGATTCAAAAGTACTATCTACTAGAATTATTGATATTTTAGCACCTATAGGAAAAGGTCAAAGAGGACTTATTGTAGCGCCGCCAAAAGCAGGAAAAACAGTCCTTTTAAAGCATGTAGCAAATGCAATTACTAATAATCACCCAGATGTATCATTAATTGTTTTGTTAATTGATGAGAGACCTGAAGAGGTAACGGATATCAGAAGAAGTATACAAGGACAGGATGTACAAGTTATTGCATCTACTTTTGATGAGCCACCAGAACATCATAAACAAGTCGTAGAAATGGTACTTGAAAGAGCTAAGAGAATGGTAGAACAAGGGAAAGATTTAGTCATTCTATTAGATAGTATTACCCGTATGGCTAGGGCTTATAATTTAACTATTCCGCCAAGTGGACGAACTTTATCAGGGGGATTAGATCCTGCTGCGCTGCATATGCCTAAGAAATTCTTTGGAGCGGCTAGAAAAATAGAGAATGGTGGAAGTTTAACCATACTAGGAACTGCTCTTGTAGAAACAGGCAGTAAGATGGATGAAGTTATCTTTGAAGAGTTCAAAGGAACAGGAAATATGGAACTCGTTCTAGATAGAACTTTGTCTGAAAGGAGAATATTCCCAGCTATAGATATTTATAAATCGGGCACTAGAAGGGATGACTTATTATTGTCTCAAGATGAAATGACATTATCTTATGCAATGAGGCGAGAAATGAATAAAGGCAATGGTTCAGATGTGATAGAAAATCTTATTACAACGATGATGTCATGCACTAATAATGAAGACTTCGTTTCACGTATGAAACGTAATATATAGGACTTGCATTGCATAAAAAATTATGATACAATACCAATGTTGTCATAACAGTTGTTAAAATTGATTATAGGACATAGACCTTGATTTATGTCTAGTCAGGGATTAACATATAAATTTAGTATTCGAAAGAGGTGAATAGGCGTGAATAAAGAAATCCAACCAAAATATGAAGAATTAACAGTAACATGTAACTGTGGAAACAGCTTCGTAACTCGTTCAACAAAAGAGAGTATTCGTGTAGAAGTATGTTCACAATGTCATCCATTCTATACAGGAAAACAAAGAGCTGCAGCAGCTAAAGGTAGAATTGATAAATTCAACAGAAAATACAACGTTTAATAAGAAAACGTTTATTAAACAACAAGAGGGGTTGAGAGGATGGTCTCAACTCCTCTTTTTACATTAAAAGTAATTGTAGTTCTTAAAGGATATATGGGGAGATTTATCAGTTTTTATAAAAAACAGAAATTGATTAGAGGAAGAAAGTGATTAAAGTCACTTTTTATCTGAAAGGAGATGTGTCCGTGGGTAGAACAGATGTCGGAGGCCAAGCTGTTATAGAAGGTGTGATGATGAAAGGTCGCAAAGTTTATGCAGTAGCTGTTAGAAAAGAAGATGATTCGATAGCATTAGATGTCCAAAAAACTGCAAGTATTCTGGATAAGTATAAAGTGCTTAGATTACCTGTATTGAGAGGAATGGCTGTTTTTGTAGAATCATTAATAGTAGGGGTGAAAACACTTACTTATTCAGCAGAGATGTTTGGAGATGAAGAAGAAGAGGAGCCAGGAAAGTTTGAGAAATGGCTTACAGATAAGTTAGGTGATAAAACTGAGAAAGTAGTACTTGGTTTTACTATGGCATTATCATTTGTATTAGCTATTAGTATTTTTATGATCCTACCTATGTTAATTAGTAGATTGTTTAAAAATATCATTCCTTCATCTTTTATCCAAAATATTGTAGAAGGTGCAGTGCGTATAGGGATATTTTTAACCTATATGAAATTTGTTACTAAAATGAAAGATATACAAAGAACCTTCCAATACCATGGAGCAGAGCATAAAACCATTAATTGTTTAGAACAAGATAAAGAACTTACAGTAGAAAATGTAAAATCATGCAGTAGACTACATAAGAGTTGTGGAACAAGCTTCTTATTTGTAGTTATGATCGTAAGTATATTGGTGTTTAGTGTATTTACGACTCAAATATTGTGGATTAGAACACTAGTAAGAATAGTGATGGTACCTGTAGTTGCAGGAATATCTTATGAATTTATTCGTTGGGCAAGAAAAAGTGAAGAAAGTAAAATAGCAGGACTTTTAAGTAAACCAGGTATGTGGTTACAAAGAGAATTTACAACTATCGAGCCAGATGATAAACAAATAGAAGTAGCTATTGCTGCAATAAAAGGAGTATTGGATAATGAGTCAAGCACAGACAAGGAAGAAAAATGCAACTGTAAATGAGTTAATGCACTTCGGTGAAAAGATTTTAACATCTTATAATCAATTAGATGCAGCAATTGATGCAAAACTATTACTTATGCATTTATTAGAATGTGACAAAATGTACTTAGTGATGAATGGCAACTTAGAAGTTGCAGATCACATCCAAGAGTCTTATCTCTATCTAATAGCAAAAAGGTCACAAGGTATACCCCTTCAATACATTACAAAAGAACAAGAATTTATGGGACTCAATTTTTATGTAGATGAAAGAGTTCTAATCCCGAGACAAGATACTGAAACACTTGTAGAGACAGTTATAGGTTTAGCAAAAGAAGTACCTATACATAACGCAGTAGAAGTTGGAGTAGGTTCGGGATGTATTAGTGTATCATTAGCACATTTTATGCCAGAGATGCATATAACAGCTATTGATATATGTGATAGGGCACTATCAGTAGCTAAAAAAAATATACAATCACATAACTTAAGTGATAGAGTTACAACTTTACAAAGCAATGTATTTGAATCATATGAAGAAGAGGAAAATTCATTAGATTTAATTGTTTCTAACCCACCGTATATATCTGATGAGGAATGTAAACAATTAATGAAAGAAGTAAGAGAGTTTGAACCAAGGCACGCTCTTACAGATGGAAAAGATGGATTAACTTTTTATAAGATCATAACAGAATATGCTCAAAAATATCTAAAAGAAAATGGTCTTTTGGCATATGAGATAGGATATAATCAAGGTGAAGCGGTAAGTGAGTTACTTAAACAACATGGTTTTAAAGAAATTAAAGTCATTAAAGATTTACCAGGGCAGGATAGAGTGGTAATAGGTAGAAAATAATTTAGAAGATTAAAGAGGTGGATAAATGTTTGCTCAGCTAGAAGAGTTAATTGGAAAATATGATAACATAGGTGAATTAGTAACGGACCCAATGGTTATTGCGGATCAAGAAAAATGGCAAAAACTTATGAAGGAACACAGTGATTTAACACCTATCGTAGAAAAATATAAAGAGTACAAAGCAACAATAGAAGCCATTGATGAAGCCTTAATCATGCTAGAGGATAGTCTAGACGATGATTTTAGAGAAATGGTAAAAGAAGATTTATCAGAGAATAAGAAAAAAGTTGAACCATTAGAAAATGAATTAAAATTACTTCTTATTCCTAAGGACCCTAACGATGACAAAAACGTTATTGTAGAGATTAGAGGTGGAGCAGGTGGAGATGAAGCTGCTTTATTCGCATATGATCTTTACCGTATGTATAACAAATATGCAGAGCGTAGTCGTTGGAAAACAGAACTTATGGACTTAAATGAAAATGGTATTGGTGGATTCAAAGAGGTTATTTTCATGATTAAAGGGCAAGGGGCTTACTCAAGATTAAAATATGAGAGTGGTGTACACCGTGTACAACGTATCCCAACAACAGAATCAGGTGGGCGTATCCATACTTCAACAGTAACGGTAGCTGTATTGCCAGAAGCAGAAGAAGTTGACGTTGAATTAAACATGGGAGACCTTAGGGTAGACGTATTCCGTTCATCAGGAAACGGTGGACAGTCTGTAAATACAACTGACTCAGCAGTACGTATTACGCATAACCCAACAGGGATCGTAGTTTCTTGCCAAGATGAAAAATCTCAGCTTAAAAATAAAGAAAAAGCACTTAAAGTACTTCGTGCAAAACTGTATGAAATGGAACTTGAAAAACAACATGCAGAAATGGCTGCAGAAAAGAAAAGCCAAGTAGGTACAGGAGATAGAAGTGAAAGAATCCGTACTTATAACTTCCCACAAGGACGTGTAACAGATCATAGAGTTGGTCTTACACTTCATAAATTAGATACTATTCTAGAGGGTGATCTTGAAGAGGTTATTTCTACACTTACAACAGTAGATCAAACAGAAAAATTAAAATTAGTATCAAACTAATTAGAGGGCGAGCATTCAGCAATGAAAAGCTCGCTTTTTTTGTGTTGAAAAGAGAAAGTGTATAAGTGAAGAAGAAGAATGTATAATTGGTAAGATTCTTATTGTTTTGAAAATTAGTATCGTTATAATAGCATTAAAGCAATGAGGTTGAAGTATCAATATATTTTTAAGGGGAGATGAAAAGATGAGATCTGATGTTTTAGAGTGTAATAACCTCACTAAAAAGTATAGAAAAGTTACTGTCTTAGATGGAATAAGTTTAAGACTAAAAAAAGATCGTATTTATGGCGTAGTAGGGTGTGAGGGATCAGGTAAAACTACTTTCATGCGATTAATAATGGGATTGAGTTTTCCAACGGAAGGTAAAATAGAGCTTTTTGGAGATTCTTTAGAGCGAGAATTGAGAAATAATCGGAAAAGAATTGGAGCAATGGTTGGTGAGCCTACGTATAATCGTGAAATAACGGGAAGAAAAAATTTAGAGATTTGGTGTAAATTGAAAGGGATTAGGGATAAAAACATAATCGATAAATATATGATGCAATTGGGGTTAGGAACAGTAGCAGATAGACGTGTAAAAGAGTATGACTTTGGAATGAGGCAGAGATTAGGGATAGTGGGTGCTTTGTTAGGGGATTCAGAGTTCTTGATTTTGGATGAACCATTTAAAGGGATTAGTCAGACTGGTATAAAGGAGATAAGTGAAATTTTACTAGAACTACAAGGACGAACTAAAAAGACGTTATTAATTTCTAGCCATACACAAGAAGTGTTAAATTTACTTGCTACAGATTATATTATTTTGGATAAGGGGAAAGTAGTTAGTCAATTTGAACAGGATAAAGTGGTAAAAAACTATTTTTAATCAAAGGGGAGGAGAAAAAAATGCTTAAAATTATACAGGCAGAATGGAATGCATTAAGAAGAGATAAGTTCATGTGGGGAGCAGTAGTGGTATTAACAATAATTGCAGTAATAGGAAGTGTATTGAGAGTAGGGATGATACCTGAGTATATTAGAGAACAATCTACTGAGTTATCTATAAGGATGAGCCTATCACAAGGACAATGGGTTTTTTCAAAAGGAATAAGTGATTCGAATTTTACAATTTTGTTAGTAAGCCCATTGGTAAGTATACTCTTAGGGCGAGATTTTGTGAATAGAAGTATGGAAAAATATATTTTAGTCGGGCATTCGAGATTAAAAATTTTTATGGTTAAAATCATAGAGTGTTATTTGATTGGATGTACATTAGCTCTTATCAAACCGTTAGTGGGCTGTATAATATATTCAATGCCTTGGTTTATATCTGAAGATACTATAGAAATAACTTATGTACTAAAGGAGTTAGGGGTGAAAATTTTAAGAGATATGGCTTTATTAGGAGTTGCTATTGTGGCTACATTTGCATTAAAAGACTTTATCAGACCAGTTCTAGTGATATTTGGATTTTGGTTTGTCGTAGCGTTATTTATGATGAGGATGATTACAAGTAAGCCCATAGGAAATATAATTTATTTAGAAATAATAACAATAATTATTTCAGTAGTCATATCCTATTTATGCTTTCGTAAGTCAGAATTAAGATAGTTGAAAAGCGGACATTCTTTAATAAGAAGTTCGCTTTTTTTATGATTTGATATATAAATAAATTTGAAAATAAAAAAACGTTCGGGAAATAGTAAGGAAATAAAGGTTTTTATGAGGAAAAAAGAAAAATAAAAGAGCTAAAGAAATATAAAAATGTACAAAAAATAACAATGTAAAAATAATGTTCGAAAATTTAATTGACAAATTTTGAAAAAATATGATAAAATGTAGTTAAACGTTTTACTTAAACGTTTAACTACATTAAGGTAGGACGAAAATGAAGATTACAATCAAAGAAATTGCTCAAATGACAGGAGTTTCTGTAGCTACTGTATCTAGAGTGGTGAATAATCACCCGAATGGAGTAGGAGAAGCAAAAAGAAAAGAAATCCAAGAAGTTATAGAAAAATATAACTATACACCTAATCTTATTGCAAAAAGCATGATTACTAATAAGACTCAATGTATAGGATTATTAATACCGGATATATTAAATCCATTTTTTCAAAATTTAGCTAGAGGAATTGAAGACTGTGCTTTACAAAAAGGATATAGTGTATTTCTTTGTAATACAGATCAAAATTACACAAAGTACTTGAACTATATTCGGGCTATGTTAAGTAAAAATGTAGATGGACTCATTGTAACAGGATATCCGAAAGAAATTGAAGAAGAGCTTAATAACTTATTAAAAAATAAGAAGATAGTTGTGATAGGAAGAGAAATACAAGCAGAAAACTATTGTCGTATTACAACAGATGGCATAGATGAGTCTTATGAGATGACAAAATATTTAATTGAAATGGGACATGAAAAAATAGCTTGTATTACTGGGACAACTGCAGATGATGTCAATCAAGAGCGTCTAGCAGGTTACAAAAGAGCATTAGATGAATATAGAATTCCTTTTAAGCAAAATTTGATTTTTCAAGGTGACTTCCATTATGAAAGTGGACAAGAACAAGGGAAACTTATTATTCAAAACACTGAGGTAACAGCAATTTATTGCTTTAATGATATGATGGCACAAGGGGTTTATAAAGCGTGTAAGGAATTAGGCAAGAAGATTCCAGAGGATATCTCATTAGTAGGATTTGATGATATTTATACAGCAGAATTAATGATGCCACCACTGACTACAGTTAGACAACCAAGCTATGAGCTAGGAGAAATTTCAGCTAGGGCATTAGTAGATTGGATGGATACTGAAAAATTAAAAGAGAGACAGATCACCCTTTCTAATCAATTAATTATTAGAGAGAGTGTAAAAAAAATCTAAATATATACCTGCATAAGGAGAGATGACAAATGAAACGTTTAGTAACAGCATTATTAGCATTATCTATGACAGCTACAGTATTTGTGGGATGTAGCTCAGCTCCAAAAACAGAGGTGAAACCAGATCAAACGGTAGAAAGTACAACTGAAGGTTCAGGAGATGAATTAAAAGTAGCCCTTTTAATTCCAGGTAATTTAGGCGACAAATCTTTCTTTGATTCAGCAAATAACGGAATCAAAATGGTAGAAACAGAGTTTGATGCAGAAATCAAAGTAGTAGAAATGGGAATTGACAAAACAAAATGGGAACCAACACTATTAGATTTCTCAGAACAAGATTGGGATGTCATCGTAACAGGTTCTTACCAAATTTCAGAAATGATGGATGAAATTGCTGAGATGTATCCAGACAAAAAATATGTGAACTTTGATACATCAGAAGAGCCACAAGCAGAGAATGTTTATGCGATGTTCTACAAAACAAATGAGCTTGCTTTCATGGCAGGAACATTAGCTGGATTACAAGCAGAGAGAAATGGAGAACAAACAATTGGATTCATTGGTGGAGTAGATGATCCAGGAATCAATGATTTCTTAGTAGGATACATAGAAGGTGCAAAAAATGTTAATTCAGATATTAAAGTAGCAGTTTCTTATGTAGGAAGCTTTACAGATGCAACTAAAGGAAAAGAGGCTGCGATTGCAATGTATAACCAAGGCGTAGGAACTATTTTCCAAGTAGCTGGTCAAACAGGATTAGGTGTTATTGATGCAGCTAAAGAGCATGGAAAATATGCAATTGGTGTAGATTCAGATCAAGCTATGGCATTTATGGAAAGTGATCCAGCAAAAGCTGAGAGAGTTATAACTTCAGCAGTTAAGAAGATAGACGAAGCTATCGTAAGAGCGGTTGGATTACATGTAGAAGGTAACCTCCCATATGGTACACATGAAATATTAGGTGTAAAAGAAAATGGGGTTGGCCTTGCTAAAAATGAAATCTACCAAAAACTTGTTCATGAAGAAGATAGACAAGTTGTAGAAGCAGTTGAGCAAAAACTTGCTGATGGGGAAATACAAGTAGGTACAGCATTTGGGCTTTCAACAGAACAAATTGAAGAAATTAGAGCATCTGTACGTCCATAATTTTTATAAAAGGTCTATTGTCTAGCTAATAGACCTTTTTTTGTACATTGAGGCAGCAAAATTGAAAAAAGTGTTATGCAAGAAATGAAGGAGGAAATATTATGGCAGAGTATATATTGCAAATGGAAAACATTACAAAGGTTTATGGTAATGGAATTGTTGCAAATAAAGACATCAACTTTTGCTTAAAAGAAGGAGAAATTCATGCATTAGTAGGCGAGAATGGTGCTGGTAAGTCTACACTTATGAAAATTTTATTTGGTATGGAAAAACCTACTTCTGGTAAGCTTATGCTCAGAGGTAAAGAGATGAATTTTAATTCGTCTAAAGATGCGATTGCAAATGGAATAGGAATGGTTCATCAGCATTTTATGTTAGTTGAATCATTTACTGTTGCACAAAATATTATGCTAGGGATAGAAGCTAAAAAAGGAATTTTTGTAGATGAGAAGCAATCAGTGAAATTTACACAAGAATTAGGTGATAAATATAATCTGAAAGTGGACCCAACGGCTAAGGTAAGTGATATTTCTGTAGGGATGAAACAAAAAATAGAAATTCTTAAAGCACTTGCCAGAGGGGCTAAGATTCTAGTTTTGGATGAACCAACTGCTGTATTAACACCGCAAGAAACCGATTTGTTATTTGAAGAGCTTATCCAATTAAAAAAGCAAGGGCATACAATCGTATTTATTTCACACAAAATTAGAGAAGTTAAAGCTATTTCAGACCGTATTACAGTTATGCGTGCTGGAAAATATGAAGGAACATTTGAAACAGAAGGGGTAAGTGAACAAGAGATTTCTAATCGTATAGTAGGACGAGATATTGTCATGCATTACGATAAACAGCCCGCTAATATAAAAGAAACGAAATTGAAGGTAGAAGATTTGAGTTACTTAGGTGAAAGTCCTATCCCAGTTTTAAGAGATATAAATTTCTCATTAAAAGGAGGCACCATATTAGGAATAGCTGGTGTAGAGGGGAATGGACAGGGAGAGCTCATAGAACTTTTAACACGTCAAAGAAATATAGAATCAGGAAAAATTACTATTAATGGTCAAAATATTGCTAAGATGAGTATTAAGGAACTAAGAGATACTGGATTTGGCTATATTCCAGAGGATAGATTACGACAAGGAACTGCCAAGGAAGGTTCAATTAAAGAGAATTATATCTCTAATACCTATACAGCTAAAAAATTCTATAAAGGATTATTCTTTAGAGATAAGCTAGCAAATGAAGTATCTGAGAAAGCGATTGAAGACTATAAGGTGAGATGCTATGGGTATACTCAAAAAATCTCTATGCTATCAGGTGGAAATATGCAAAAAGTAGTTGTAGCTAGAGAGTGTGATACACATCCAGAAGTACTTATAGCTGAACAACCGACTCGTGGTGTAGATATTGGCGCTGCACAGATTATTCATCAAAAGCTTATCGAATTAAGAGATAGAGGGACAGGAGTATTATTAGTATCGGCTGACCTTAATGAGGTTTTGGAATTGTCTGATGAGCTTCTAGTGATTTATGATGGAGAAATTGTTGCTTATTTTGAAGATACAAAACAGGTAACTGAAAATGAACTTGGTTTATGTATGTTAGGACTCAAGAGACATACAAATGAACAAATAGGGAGGGCTTTAAGTGAATAGAGAAAGAAAATTTGAACTCATGCGTACGTTAGTATCTGTATTCATTGCTATTGTACTAGCCTTTGGAATTATTCTTTTAGTGAGTGAACAACCTATGGAGGCACTTGTAACTTTTGTGGCAGGACCACTACAAAGTAAGCGTTATATAGGAAATATTATTGAGATGGCTATACCACTTATCTTTTCAGGATTAGCAATGTCAGTTGTTTTTCAAGCTTCACTATTTAACTTAGGGGCTGAGGGGATATTTTTTATTAGTGCAGCACTATCTTCGGCTGTAGCTATATTTATACCAATGCCAACAGTATTTCATCAAATTGCAGTAATTGGTGTTGGTGCATTAGTTGGTGCAATGGTAGCAGCTATCCCAGGATTTTTAAAAGCAAAATGGAATGCAAGTGAACTTGTAACTTCATTGATGCTTAATAATATTGTATTTGGATTAGGACTTTATTTCCTCAATTATAAATTACGTGATGTTAATGCCATGTCAGTTGTATCGTATAAGTTTAGTGAAACGGCATTACTGCCTAGAATTATACCAGGGACGAGGATTCATGCAGGACTCATTATTGCATTAATAACAGTTATAATAGTTTATCTTATTCTCTATAAAACAAAATGGGGATATGAGATTCGCATGACAGGTCTAAACAAAGAATTTGCCAAGTATTCAGGAATCAATACTTTTAAGGTTATTATTCTTGCACATCTGATCTCAGGGTTTGTAGCAGGTATGGGTGGTGCAGTAGAAGTAATGGGTATGTACAAACGTTTTGAATGGACTTATTTACCAGGTTATGGATTTGATGGGGCACTTATAGCCATGCTAGCAAGAAATAACCCATTAGGTGTAATTGGTTCAGCACTATTTTTAGCTTATATCAGGGTAGGCGCAGATTTAGTGGCTAGATTATCAGATGTACCAGCTGAGATGGTATCTATTTTACAAGGTGTAATTATCTTACTTATTTCAGCAGAAAGATTCTTACATAGCTATAAGCAAAAGATGGTTTTAAAGGAGGTAAAGTAGAATGGGTGAGCTTTTAGATATTTTATTAACGCCTGAATTTGGTTATTCAGTAATTAGGGTAACAACACCTATTTTATTTGCAGCATTAGGAGCCGTTATTGCAAATACAGCAGGAATTGCTAATATTGCCCTAGAAGGAATTATGCTTATAGCAGCCTTCGTTGGAGTGATAGTAAGTGCATTTACAGGAAGCGCATGGGTAGGTCTTTTGGGAGCAGTTTTATCAGGTGTTGTTTTTGCAAGTATATTAGCTTTCTTTACCTTGTATTATAAAACGAATGTAATCCTTGGAGGGATTGCACTTAATATGTTTGCAAGTGGAGGAACGGTATTCTTCTTATATTTATTTGCAAATGACAAGGGAACATCGGCTTCTTTACCAAGTAAGGTATTGCCACAAATCAATATACCTATTATTCAAGATATACCAGTAGTAGGACAAATTATATCAGGTCATAATGTACTCACTTATGTAGCGATGGTTGCAGTTGTTGTGATTTACATGATGTTTAAAAAAACAGCGTTTGGGTATCGCTTAAAAGCAGTAGGAGAGAATCCTAACGCTGCGGATTCTGTAGGAATTAATGTCATTAAAACGAAAACTATAGCTCTTATTTTAAGTGGTGTATTAGCCGGATTAGGTGGAGCATTTATGTCTATGGGCTATGTTTCTTGGTTTGCTAGAGACATGGTAGCAGGTAGAGGATGGATTGCAATAGCAGCAGAAGCAATGGGGAAAAGTTCGACACTTGGTACAACAGTTACTTCATTACTATTTGGGGCAGCGGATGCTACTTCTAACTCATTGGGGGCATTAGGTATACCATCTGAATTACTTAGAATTTTCCCATATGTAGCAACCATAGTAGGATTAATTGTTTATGCCATAGCAGAAGATCAGAAGAAAAAGAAAAAACGTACAAAAGGAGTATAAGGATGATTAGGGACTTAATTATAGATTGTGATCCAGGACATGATGATGCAGTATCTATTTTTATGGCCTTAGCCTATAAAGATAGATTTAGGGTGAGGGCGGTAACTACTGTATGTGGTAATAATACGTTAGAAAAAGTAACAAAAAATGCACATTATGTATTATCAGTAGCAAAAGAACAAGGTTTAGTAGTAAAAGGGGCAGAGAGCCCATTAGTAGAGGAACCGATTATTTCATCAGAGTTCCATGGAGATAGTGGAATGGATGGGCCAACCGTAGAGGTACCAATCATTTCCCAGGAAAGTGAAAAGAGTGCAGTAGAAGTAATGGTAGAGATTTTAAAAGAAGCAACAGAAAAAGTAACGATCCTAGCATTAGGACCTTTGACTAATGTTGCACTTTTGATCAAAGCATACCCTCAATATTTACATAAAATAGAGATGATTTCATTGATGGGTGGGGGAATCCACCATGGAAATATTACAAAAGATGCAGAGTTCAATATTTATGTTGATCCAGAAGCTGCACAGATTGTATTTAGTTCAGAACTACCTATTGTAATGTGTGGTTTAGATGTAACGGAACAGGTAGAGATTCAAAAAGATGCCTATGAGTACCTGAGAACTAAAGGAGATGTTGGGCAAGTTTTTTGTGAATTAATGGATTTCTATATCAAAGGAAGTCCTACGTTTGGTGCAACAGGATGTGTAATGCATGATCCATGTGCAATGGCTTATTTAATAGATGAAAGTTTATTTAATGGGAGAAAAGCCAAGGTAAGCGTAGAGTTGATAGGAGAAATAAAAGGAAAAACAGTTGCAGATTATAGTCATCCTCAAGGGAATACTTTAGTTATTTTAGAAGCTAAAGCAGAAGAGGTAGGTCAATTAATTTTGAAGTCAATTGAAAGTTTAAGTAAGTCAAACTAAATAATAAATGATATATAGAAGATGATAAAGACAACAAGGAGAAACAATATGAAAGCATGGGAAATATCAAAAAAAATTGTAGATGAAGCAGCTGCAGTACTGGTATTTGAATCAGAAGAGGATTGGACACAATCAGATTTACAATCAAAGGAAAATAATTCACTAAGAACAATCTGGAGAAGTAAAGCACCAGGTTCAGGTGCACCTACGTCTCTAGTAGCAGGTGCAGTACAGTCTGTAGAGAATTTAGGAAGAAATGTAAGCAGAGCAGAATCTTTTTTAGTAGAAGGCTATAGTGCTTTAGAGTCAGATGACTTAGTAAAGTTACACCGAGTTACACATGAGATATTTACAGCACTTAACGAAGCTCCAAAAGACGAAGCAAGTAACTATTGGAAGTATGATAGCTATAATAGTTTTGAAGAATTTGCTGCAGCTTGTAACTTCCCGCAAGTAGTAGAAGTGGATATTGAGTCAGCGTCCTTTAAAGAAAGAGTACATAAAACTTGGATGGCACAATTTGCAGCAGGAGCATTTGGTACAGCGTTAGAAGGATATTCAAGAGAAAATATTCTTAAGTCATTTGGGAAAGTAAGAAAATACCTTAAAGCACCAAGTGTCTATAATGATGATATTACTTATGAACTTGCTTTCTTAGTTGCTTTAGTAGAAAAAGGTGAGATGGTTAATTCTTATGAGATTGCTAGAGAATGGGTAAGTAGAATACCTTATGG
>JBOFPL010000049.1:0-2092 GCA_051659885.1 Cellulosilyticaceae bacterium | reverse complement strand
GTTGGAAAAGATTGAGCCTCAGCCATACTTGTATAAAAAGTATCATTAGACAGATCAACTTCACGAAAACTTTGTCCATCTAAGATAACATTGAGAGAAACGATACGAATATCTAAAGCTTGAGCTAATGCATCAGGTATATAGCAAGTACTATCCGTAACAATTTTAATAGACATAAAAAACCTCCTAAAAGCAATACAATATATGGTATATTATAGTACAAATGGAATAGGTTGAGGAGATATTTTTTGAATTACCTTTTGACACCTGTGTAAAAGACTTAGATAATAAGAAGAGTAGACAACGAAAAAATAAAAAAGAAAGTTGAGAAAAAGTATGAGCTATACAATTAGTCAGGCAGCTGAACAAGTAGGTTTAACCAGCTACACATTAAGATACTATGAAAAAGAAGGATTACTTCCTGGTATAGAAAGAAATGAAAAAGGGATTAGAACTTATAAAGAAACAGATTTATTTTGGATAGACTTAATTAAATGTTTAAAAGATACAGGGATGAGTATTTCAGAGATTAAGCAGATTGTGACATTGAGCTTGGAAGGTGAAGGGACTATTCCCCAAAGAAAAGATATACTAAATACCCATAAAAAGAAACTTGAAGAGCAAATGGAAGAACTAAAACAAGCCATGAAAAAAATTGATAAAAAGATTGAATGGTATGAAGGTAAAACGACAGATTGTTAGATAAAAAGAGGGTTGACTTAGAGTGAACTATAAGGTGTAAGCTTAAAATAAGTCAAAAACTTATTAGACAATCATGGAGGGAAACAATGTTAAATTTTAGTTTTTATAATCCTACACAAATTGTATTTGGAAAAGATACTTTAAGTGAACTCGGTCAGTTAGTGCCACAAGAGGCAAGAGTACTTGTACTTTATGGTGGTGGGAGTGTTAAAAAATTTGGTACTTTAGAGAAGGTACTTACACAATTAGAAGGCCGTGAAGTCTTTGAATTTGGTGGGATTGAGCCTAATCCACAATATGATACACTCATGAAAGCAGTAGCAATCGTTAAACAAGAAAAGATCGACTTCTTACTTGCAGTAGGAGGAGGATCAGTAATGGATGGTACAAAATTTGTAGGATTAGCTGCTACATATGAAGGCGAAAATCCAGAAGATCTCTTTAGCTATGATATGGTACCAGAAACAGTAGCTAAAGGTTTACCAATAGGAACGGTTGTTACTTTACCAGCCACAGGTTCAGAAATGAATAAAGGAGGCGTTATCACTTCTAGACTAGGAAAACTTGCTGTGTTTAGTTTACGTAGCTTCCCAGTTTTTTCTATTCTTGATCCTGAATTAACTTATACTTTACCAGCGACACAAGTGGCAAATGGGATTATTGACACATTTATCCATACCTTAGAACAATATGCAACCTTCCCAGCAGAAGGAAGATTCCAAGACCGAACAGCAGAAGGAATCTTACAAACACTCATTGAAATTGGTAGAAAAACAATAGATGAACCTACAGATTATGATGCGAGAGCCAACTTAGTATGGTGTGCAACAATGGGACTAAATGGACTAATCGGAGCAGGTGTACCACAAGACTGGACTGCACATATGATCGGGCATGAAATAACAGCTTTACATGGGGTTGATCATGGGAAGACCCTTGCTGTTTTACAACCTGCTATTTGGCAAGTTAGAAAAACACAAAAATGGGCAAAATTACTCCAATACGCAGAACGCGTATGGCAAATCACAGAAGGAGACGAAGCATCACGTATCGATCAAGCGATTGAACGTACACGTCAATTCTTTGAAAGCCTAGGTGTACAAACACATTTATCTGATTATGGGATTACAAGTGAGCATTTAGATGCTATTGTGGCAAACTTAGAGCAACATGGTATGACTGGTTTATCAGAGACAGGAGATTTGACATTAGATATTAGCCGTGAAATTCTTGAAAAAGCTTTATAATTTATAGAGAAAAGGAGTGAGATGAAGGAAATAGTCATCTTGCTCTTTTTTTGAGGGGATAATGGGTGGAGTATTGAAAAGATCCGCCCGAAAGAGGCGTGGGGTGGGGCTGTTCACTTACGTCCTCGGCTTTTGTTAAACAC
>JBOFPL010000048.1:0-2061 GCA_051659885.1 Cellulosilyticaceae bacterium | reverse complement strand
TTGGGGGAGATAAAGCATTAGCTATGAACTTCATAGAAGTGATGCAACAAGTAGCACCATCAAAAACACCACTAAAGGCAGGGATTGAAAGCGCTTTAATGTGTATTAAAGCACAGCAATCATCAGAAGAGCAAGTGGTAAAAATGATTAGGATCTAGAAAGATGCAACCGTCATTTGAGAAAGACTTAATGAGTATTTAAGTGATGTATGTATTAGAAAAGCTATTGGCGAATAGGCAATAGCTTTTTGTATGTATTGAAGAGTGGTAAAATACTCAATATAATGATGAGAGAAAGGGGTATGTTCCATGATAAAATACATAATAGCTTATCTAGTGCTCATAAATTTAATAGGACTTTATATCATGAAATGTGATAAAAAAAGGGCAGTGAAAAAGAAATATAGAATACCTGAAAAAAGATTATTTTTAGTGGCAATACTAGGTGGGAGTTTAGGGACTACGATCGGTATGAACAAATATAGACACAAAACAAAGCACTGGTATTTTAAGTGGGGAATGCCAATAATCTTAATACTTCAAGTGCTATTAGCTCTTTATATAATGAGTTTAATAAGATAAAAATAAATAAAAGGAGTGAGTGAGATGCAAGGAAATTACTTTATGCCAACACGTATAATTATGGGAAAAGATGCTATACGTAACAATACTAGCGCGTTAACATTGGGTAAAAAAGCACTTCTTGTAACAGGAAAGAGTTCTTCTAAGAAAAATGGTTCATTAGGAGCTGTAGAAGAGGCTTTGCTAAAAGAGTGTATTAACTATATCATATTTGATGAAATAGAAGAAAATCCATCGTTAGAAACTGTAGAAAAAGCTAGCCAATTTGGAAAACAAAATCAAGTTGATTTTATTATAGGAATAGGTGGAGGTTCACCACTAGATGCAGCTAAAGCCATAGGTGTTATGATAAAGAATCCAGAGCTTCATATAGATGAATTGATTGGAGGTAACTTGAAAAGTATACCAATCATTGCAGTAGCGACTACAGCAGGAACAGGTTCAGAGACAACTCAGTATGCTATTTTAACCAATCATCAAGCAAAAACTAAGATTAATATGGGACATAGCATTTTCCCAGAAGTAGCTTTTTTAGATGCTTCTTATATGATGGATATGTCTGCAGATTTAACTATTCATACAGCTATTGATGCATTGACTCATTTGGTGGAGAGTTATTTAAGTACCAGAAGTAATACACTATTAGATTTAGTAGCTGAGCAAGGGATGAGAGAGTGGGGAGCATGTATAGATAGCTTATTGAGTGGCTATTTTACGTATGGAGTAAGAGAAAAGCTGATGTTAGCCTCAACATTAGGCGGAGTAGCTATTGCTAATACTGGAACTTCTCTACCACATGGTATGGGTTATGCGCTTACGTATTTCAAGAATGTTCCACATGGATTAGCCAATGGGGTGTTATATATCCACTATCTTAGAACATTTAAAGATAGAACAAAGGTAGAAAAAATTCACCACCTATTAGGGCTTAAAAGTCATCAAGAGTTAGAAAAAATATTGAGTATACTTTGTAAGCATCGTATTAAAGTGACAGAAGAAGAATTGAAAAGTTACGCAGAAACAATGTGTGCTAATGCAGCTAAATTAAGTAATCATCCAGAAGAAGTAGGATATGAAGAAATTTATAACATTTATAAAAGAAGCCTTATTCAATAAAAAATAGCTAGAGATTTTATCTCTAGCTATTTTTTATTCCTTCATATCTTCATGGTAAAAGTCTAAGAAATGATGTTTAACACCTTGCATTTCATAACCTAAAAGGGCATCTAAGTTAGCATTTTCAGTTGCTTTAAAGATAGATTTATCTACATTTGGATTGGTCTCTTTTAGTCTAGCAATAAGCTCTTTGACTTCTTTTCTTTTACTAGGAGTTTGACCAGATGCCACTTTACAACCACAGTTCATGGCAGGAATGCCAGTATGTGCGATAAAACTTTTAATAGAAGTCTCTCTAATATAATAGAGTGGCCTAATCAGCTCTAAAGATTTTGAGTCGCTTGAGTGAAGTTTGGGAAGCATT
>JBOFPL010000047.1:0-11620 GCA_051659885.1 Cellulosilyticaceae bacterium | reverse complement strand
GTTATGTTTAGTTTTGAAAGTATAATGAGGCCCAGTGGTACAGTTGGTTAGCACGCCGCCCTGTCACGGCGGAGGTCGAGGGTTCGAGTCCCTTCTGGGTCGTTAATATGGTCGCTTAGCTCAGCTGGGAGAGCACCTGCCTTACAAGCAGGGGGTCGCAGGTTCGAGCCCTGCAGCGACCATGTTTAATACTTTGTGCCGACGTGGCTCAATTGGCAGAGCAGCTGACTTGTAATCAGCAGGTTATCGGTTCGAGTCCGATCGTCGGCTTAAAAAAAACACACTCATTGAGTGTGTTTTTTTTGTTAGAAATATGTACAAATAATCTATAAAGTAGATTTAGGGAAGATTACTTTAACTTGAGAAATATCGAAGAATTCAATGATGTCTTCACCAGAAAATAATACTTTATAGCCATCCTCTGCAATTACTTGAGTAGGTCTATGAGCATTAATAGCGCCAGTTGTTTCAAAAGAAACACAAGTAAAAGGATAAGTTTTACCAGCTATAAATTCTAATCGTTCTAGACGGGAGATGGCATACTTGTTTTTTGTACATAATATTCCCAAGTAAGGATGACTATAGGATTTACTAAGATTAAGATGCGTAGATGATGATGGCATAAATACTCCTCCATAAATACTTGATTTAATTTATAACTATGAGTACAAAGTATATAATATACATGAGTTGCAAAATAAATCATAGGGAGTAAGTAAATTTCCATTTAAACTCATATTGAATCTTGTAATAATTAAAGCTTATAATAAAAAAGAATAAAATAAACATATACGGTGGCATAAAATGATAAATATAGCAATTTGTGAAGATAATGATCTAGATAGAAAGATATTAGAGCAATATCTACAAGAAGTAATGGAAAACAAGCTAAAAAAAGGAAAAATAGAAAGCTATCTAATAAGTACGTATACTAATGGAACAGATATAATGAATGATTTGGAAAAGCATAAATACCACTTAGTTTTCTTAGATATGTATATGGGTGATATGATAGGAATTGAAATAGCTAAAAAAATAAGGTCATTAGATGGGCAAACACTAATTATATTCGTAACTTCTTCCAGAGATTTTGCTATTGAAGGATATAGTGTGAGAGCCTATCATTATCTTCTTAAACCAATAATGAAAATACAAGTCATAGATACGATAGAATCTGCAATAGATCATATCTTAGAAAAGGAAGATAGATATCTACTTCTACCAACTTTAGAGGGAATTAGTAAAATTAAATTGCAAGATCTTTACTATATTGAATGTGTTGCTAGAAAAACATTAATAGTAATGAAAGATGAAAAATTTACTTGTACATATAATATTAATACAATGGAAGAAAAATTAAATAATATGGGATTTGTAAGATGCCATAGAAGTTTTATTATTAATTTAAACTATATTAGTAGCTTAAGAACAGGAAGTATTTTAATGGAAAATGATGAGGAAGTTCTTTTAAGTAAATATAGACAAAAAGAAGTTAGGACTAAATTTACAGAGTACTTAGGAGGACAGTTATAATGGAAAATGTATTGCATATAGTTAAGATTATTGTGTTAATTACAGAATTAACTGTATTAACTATTTTATTAGATGGTTTATTCTTTAGAAAAACAATTAGTAGGAGCAAGAAAATTGCAACGTATATAGGTTGTGGTGTAAGTATATATATAGTAGCAGCTGTTATACCTTTTTCACCTATAAAATTAATTATAACAGGAGCTCTAAATTTAATAGTAGCAATCTCGTTATATGAAACGACTTTATTAAAAAAGATATTAGCTATAGGTCTTTATATAGGAATTATGCTATTTTCTGATTTATTTAGTATGCAGATATTTCCCCATGCACAATATTTTTTTACAGATGATATAATTAAACGAAATATAATTGGGATATTAATGATAGTTGTTTCTCATAGTATACAATTTATTATAGTTAATATAATAAATCGAATAAACAATATAAAAAATATAAAATATAATAATGTAGAGTGGTTAACGTATATAGCGCCTTTTAGTATAATAGGTATAGTTATTATTGTACTTAATTATGAGACACAAATGTATGATCCAATTAAACAGCTAGGTGCTGTTATTATAGTATGTATGGGGTTGTTATTATCTAATATATTTTTATGGAAAATGTTTGAATATATGATCGAGCAAGATAGACAAAGAATTAGATATGAATCAATTCAAGAAAAAATAAAAAAACAATATTTATACTATAGGAATATAGAGATAAAGCAAGAAGAAAGTAAAAAGATGTGGCATGATATAAATAATCATCTAAGTTGTATTCAATTACTCCTTCAAGCTGGACATAGTGATGAAGCTAATAAGTATGTTAACAAAATTGACATTACTATCAGCAAGTTAAGAGGATTAATTAATACAGGCAATCTTATTACTGATGCAATTATGAATGAAAAATATGATTTTGCTAGAAGTAATCATATAAATATGAGAGTAGATATAGACTTAGAAGGGGTTAATTTTATTGATAACATAGATTTATGTACAATCTATAGTAATTTATTAGATAATGCGATTGAAGCCAGTGTTAAATTACCAGAAAATGAAAGAGAAATTATTATTTCTTCTAAAGTAATTAAAAGCTGTTTAGTTATTAAAATACTAAATAATACATTAGAAAATTTAGAAATAAAGAATAATAAAATAGCTACAAGTAAAAAAGATAAAAATAATCATGGGATAGGTATAATGAATATATGTGAAACCATCAATAAATATAATGGAAATATAGCTATGAATTGTGAAAACAAAAAATTTACAACCAATATAATGATTCCATTAAAGAAATGACCAATTATGTCATAAAATAGTCCATTTATGCAAAAGGTATTGTCATGAACCTAAGAAAATGATATTTTAATAAACGAAGATATCTTACGGCAAGTCATGACAAAACAATTTGCTATTTAAGTCCAACATCGGAAAAAAATAAGAAGAGGTTATTTGATAGAGTAACTCTTCACAATAGGGGAAAAATGCCTTAAGAAGGAATGGAGGACTTCTTAAGGTATTTTTTGATGTCTATTAATAGAATAGAGAATTATAATAAATCCAACTTTTAATTATGGCTAGAATAACCTAGATGAATTATGATATAATAAAATTATTAAAATCAGAAGTTATTAAGTAAAGGAGCCAAACATAATGGAAAAATTTACTACACGTGGTGTATGTGCAAGAGAAATTTTATTTGACGTACAAGATGGAATAATTAAAGAAGTAACTTTCATCAAAGGATGTGCAGGGAATACTGCAGGAGTAGCTGCACTTATTCAAGGTATGGAAGTAGAAGAAGCAATTAAACGTCTTAGAGGAATTGATTGCAACGGGAGAGGGACATCATGTCCAGATCAATTAGCGATTGCTTTAGAAAACTACATACAAGAAAATTAAAAGTAGATTAAAAGTAGATTTTATCTACTTTTTTCTATTTGTGGCATATATTATAGAGAGTAGTATTATTTTGGAAAGGAATATAAACATGAAAATTGTTGTTCAAAAATTTGGTGGGACTTCAGTAGCATCTGAAGAAGCGAGAAGACAAGTTATTAGTAAAATTATAGAAGTGAAAAATAACGGAGATTTTCCAGTAGTGGTGGTGTCAGCTATGGGGAGAGTAGGTGCTCCTTATGCAACAGATACGCTTTTGAATTTTGTTAATGAAACTGCTGGAGAGATTAATGATAAAGAGTACGATTTATTATTATCTTGTGGAGAAATTATTTCAGCTGTAACAATGGCTACTTTACTTAATAATGTAGGATATAAAGCAGTTGCTTTAACAGGTGGGCAAAGTGGTATTATTACAGATAATTATCATAAAAATGCAGATTTACTTTATGCACGTCCAGAGAAATTACTTAAGTGTATGGAACAAGGGATTATTCCAATAGTAGCAGGATTCCAAGGGATGACTACAGATGGAGAAATGACTACATTAGGAAGAGGGGGAAGTGACACAAGTGCATCTATGCTAGGAGCAGCACTTAAAGCAGATCGTATTGAAATTTTTACAGATGTAGATGGAATTATGACAGCTGATCCTAGAGTATGTGATAAAGTGCATATTATTCCAGCTATTAGTTATAATGAAGTTTTCCAAATGGCAGATAGTGGAGCAAAGGTTATTCACCCTAGAGCGGTAGAGTATGCTATGAGAGCAAATATTCCACTTGTTATTAAAAACACATTTTCAGATGCAGAAGGAACTTATATTGTACAGAGTGTAAAAAACATTGAGCATAATATAAAATCAAAGTTAATTACAGGTGTAGCGCATCGTTGCAATCGTATCCAGTTTAAAATTTTAGATGACGTACTCACAGATATTGATTTATTAGAAGAAATTGCAAATGCTCAAATTAGTATTGACCTTATTAACATTTTCCCAGATTATAAAGTATTTACTATAGATGGAGAATGTAAGGGTAAATTAGAAAAACTTTTACAGGATAGAGCATTTGAGTATCATATCATTGAAGGATGCTGTAAGGTAACAGTTATTGGTGAACGTATGACGGGTGTACCAGGAGTTATGGCTAGAATTGTGAAGGCCTTTGCAAAAGCAGGTATTGAGATTTTACAAACAGCTGACTCACTAACGACTATTGGATGTTTAATCAAAGAAGAATGTGTGAGTGAAGCAGTAAGTGTACTTCATGATGAGTTTGAATTATAAAAATGTATGAATAATGGTCTTTCTTTGCATACTAACTGTAAAAAGGTAGCAAGGAGAGACCATTCTATGTTAAGAAGAACTTTAGAGTTACAAGATACTTTTGCAGCAGCACTTAGAAATGAAGCAGATAATGAAGAAAATAAATCACCGGTAAAGCAACCAGATAAAGAACCACAAGCTAAATCAAGTAGCAAAAATAATACAGAACCTACAGATGAGAAATCTAGTAATGAAATTAATCAAAATATTAAAGAGATGGGACAGATGCCAGCTCCAGCAGATGGAGCCAATCCAATTCATTGCATCACAATAATTGGACAAGTAGAAGGGCACGTAAGTATGCCGCCACAAAATAAGACAACCAAGTACGAGCATCTTATTCCTCAAATTGTAGGACTTTGTGATAATGATAAAGTAAAAGGTGTACTTGTTATACTCAATACAGTAGGTGGAGATGTAGAAGCAGGATTAGCTTTAGCTGAGCTGATCGCATCTATAGACAAACCTGTTGTATCATTAGTATTAGGTGGAGCACATTCTATTGGAGTTCCGATTGCAGTGTCAAGTGATTATTCTTTTATTACACCGAGTGCAACGATGACTATTCATCCTGTGCGCATGAATGGGACAGTCATTGGAGTTGCCCAAACCTTTGAATATTTCGATCAGATGCAAGAACGTATAGTAGAGTTCGTAGAAGCTAACTCTAAGATTTCAGGCA
Organism: Cellulosilyticaceae bacterium; assembly: GCA_051659885.1. Classification (GTDB taxonomy): domain Bacteria; phylum Bacillota; class Clostridia; order Lachnospirales; family Cellulosilyticaceae; genus JAVVPO01. The sequence continues at coordinate 6,171 of JBOFPL010000047.1, read as the reverse complement.
ATCGCTTTAGGGAGTTAATGCTAGATACAGGTAAATTAGCAAAGGATGTAGGAACAATCTTAGTAGGTAAGCAGGCTGTAGAAGAAAAACTAATTGATGAGCTTGGAGGACTTAGCCAAGCTATGGCTAAACTTCGTGAATTAATCACAGAAAGAGAAGAGGGGAATAAATGATTCAATACGCTATTATGCCAGTCTATACCCCAGAAGAAGAGCTAGTTTATGAGCAAATTGAATATAATGGGTATAATGTATTGGCTTGTAAGACAGCACAAGGCTATGTATTAGAACGTATATACTCTACAAATCCAACAGATTTCCTAGATACGACTTTACAACCAGGGATATTATTAGAAAATAGACTTATCAATAGAATTATTCAATGATATAATATAATAGATGTGTGCTTGTCACACATCTATTATATTTTTATCATTTTTACAAGAGATAGAGAGAAAGGGGGATATACATGAGTAAAAAAGTAAATAAAGCAAAAAGTACCAAGAGTACTAAAAATACAAAGAGTAGACCGAAAAAGTCTCAAAAAGCTTTAGCACCAGAAATCATAGGAATAAGTATTGTAGGCGTCTCCCTATTTGTGATAGCAAGTATATTTACAAATCAGGTAGGACTTGTTGGAACGGGAATCAAAAATATATTTATAGGACTATTTGGGATAGGTGGTTATTTGATCCCTATTTATACCATTTTTATAGGTTGGCTTTACGTTAGAGGCAAATATGAACAGCTCTTAGAATCTTTAAGAGGGACAGTACCCTTTATAATGATTCTCATCACCTCTGTGCATGTATTGAATTATGGAAGTGATGTAAGTATTTCTTTAATGAGCCTTGAATACATAAAAAGTGCATCATATCTTAATGGAGGGTGGATAGGAGCCGCTATAGGGCACTTATTAATTAAATTATTAGGAATATGGGGAACTTCTATTATACTTGTAGTAGCGTTAGTTATTTGGATATTAGTTACAACAGAGTTCCCATTATTTTCATGGATACAAGATCAAATGATGACAAGCTTAGGACGTATGAAAGAAGCCTTTAGTGCACAAAACAAAGTGAGAAAACATAATAAAACCCTTGAGAAACAAAGTAAGTTAGTTCAAAGTGCTACAGCTCAAGAACCTGATTTAGAGTTTAGAGATGAAAGCTATGAGCATCCACCCATTAAAATAGGTAATGAAGAGAGTTATGGCAAACCTAAAGAAGAAGAACCAGTGGTAATTTATCAAGAGTATTATGAATCTACAAATTCAAGGGCAGAAACTGCTCAAACAGAGCCAACTAGAGTAGTAGAACAGCGTCAAAAACGTAAGGGAGATGCCTTATCAGAAGAAGACAAAAACATAGAAATAGATACACATTATGAAGAAAAACCTTATGTTTTCCCAGGTGTAGAACTTTTAAATAAAGGTGAAGCAAGCCCTCAAGGAAAAACAGCATCAAGAAATGCATTAGCAAATGCCAAGAAGTTAGAAGAAACATTAGGTTGCTTTGGTGTAGAAGCGAAAGTTTTACAAATTCATAAAGGGCCAACAGTAACAAGATATGAACTTCAACCTAAACAAGGGGTAAAAGTAAGTAAAATTGTTAATTTAGCAGATGATATTGCATTGAATTTAGCAGCATCAGGTATTAGAATAGAAGCGCCTATTCCCGGGAAATCGGCAGTAGGAATAGAAGTACCCAATGAAGCCAGTGAAGTAGTTTATCTAAGAGATGTTATTGATACAGATAATTTTACAGCTTTCCCATCTAAGCTTGCATTTGCCTTGGGAAAAGATATCGGTGGCAAGCCGATTATCACAGATATTGGAAAGATGCCACATATGCTTATTGCTGGAGCTACAGGATCAGGGAAAAGTGTATGTATTAACACGCTAATTACAAGTATTTTATATAAAGCCAAACCCAATGAGGTCAAATTGATTATGATTGACCCGAAAGTAGTAGAGTTAAATGTGTATAATGGTATCCCTCATTTATTGATTCCAGTTGTTACCGATCCAAAGAAAGCGGCGGGTGCACTTTGCTGGGCAGTAAATGAAATGACTAAGCGATATAACGCATTTGCAGAAAATAACGTAAGGGATATGAAAGGTTTTAATAATAAAATGACAGATCCTGCGTTACGTATGCCAAATATCGTTATTATCATAGATGAGCTTGCAGACCTTATGATGACAGCAGCCAAAGAAGTAGAAGATGCCATTTGTCGTTTAGCACAAATGGCAAGGGCTGCAGGGATTCATTTGGTGATAGCAACTCAAAGACCATCGGTAGATGTTATAACCGGGGTTATCAAAGCGAATATCCCATCTCGACTAGCATTTGCGGTATCTTCAGGGATTGATTCAAGAACAATCTTGGATATGAATGGAGCAGAAAAACTCTTAGGAAAAGGAGATATGCTTTTCTATCCAGTAGGAGAATCTAAGCCTATTCGTATACAAGGAGCTTTTATCTCTGATAAAGAAGTTGAAGATATTGTAGAGGCAGTCAAACAAACTGGAGAAGCGACCTACGAAGAAGAAGTCATCCAAAGTATAGACACTCCAAGAATAGAAATAGAAGGGTCTGAGGAAGATGAATTGCTGATAGAAGCTATTAATCTGACTAAGGGAAAAGACAAAGTTTCTATTTCAATGTTACAAAGATATTTTAGAATTGGATTCAATAGGGCATCTAGATTAATGGAAGCTCTAGAAGCTAGGGGCGTAGTAGGCCCAGATGAAGGAAGCAAACCAAGAAAAGTATTAAATCAAAGAGTGGAGGAACGAGATGATGTTTAAATCAGATATTCAAATCGCACAAGAAGCAGTAATGGAGCCTATTACAGAGGTAGCTAAAAAAGCTGGTATACCAGAAGAAATGTTAGAACACTATGGAAAATACAAAGCTAAAATTAGCAATGCCTTATACGAAACAGTAAAAGATAAAAAAGAGGGTAAATTAGTACTTGTAACAGCTACAAATCCAACTCCAGCTGGAGAAGGAAAAACAACAATTACTGTAGGTCTAGGTCAAGCATTGTGTAAAATTGGTAAAAATGCTATAATAGCTCTTCGAGAGCCTTCATTAGGTCCTTGTATGGGGATAAAAGGTGGGGCAGCAGGTGGCGGCTATTCACAAGTTGTACCAATGGAAGATATCAACCTACACTTTACAGGAGATATCCATGCAATAGGGGCAGCTAACAATTTATTAGCCTCTATGATTGATAATCATATTCACCATGGCAATGTATTAGGTATTGACCCAAGAACGATCACATGGAAAAGATGCGTAGATTTAAATGATAGAGCCTTAAGAGATATCGTAGTAGCACTTGGCGGTCCACTTAATGGGATGCCAAGACAAGATGGCTTTATGATTACAGTGGCATCAGAAGTAATGGCTATCCTGTGCTTAGCAACAGATATTACAGATTTAAAAGAAAAATTAGCGTGTATTATCATTGGATATTCTTTTGATGGAAAAGCAATTACAGCAAGAGATTTAAATGCTCATGGCGCAATGGCTACTTTATTAAAAGATGCGATTAATCCAAACTTAGTGCAAACATTAGAACATACGCCAGTGCTTATGCATGGTGGACCATTTGCAAATATTGCACATGGTTGTAATAGTGTAAGAGCAACGCAATTAGCGCTTAAATTAGGAGATATTGTTGTTACAGAAGCAGGATTTGGTGCAGATTTAGGTGCAGAAAAATTCTTTGATATAAAATGTAGAAAAGCAGGATTAAATCCAGATGCAGTTGTATTAGTGACAACGATTCGTGCCCTCAAATATAACGGAAATGTAGCTAAAGAAGATTTAAAAGAAGAAAATATGGTAGCTTTACAGGCAGGATTTAAAAACTTAGAAAAACACATTGAAAACTTACAAAAATTTGGTGTACCAGTAGTGGTTACCCTAAATGCATTTGTTACAGATACAGAGGCAGAAATCAATTTTGTAAAAACAGAATGTGAAGCAAGAGGATGTAATTTTGCAACAGCTAATGTATGGGAACATGGTGGAACAGGTGGAGAAGAACTTGCTCAGAAATTAGTAGAAGTACTAGAAAATACATCTAGTGAATTTAAATACTTATACAATGATGAAATGAGTATCGAAGAAAAAATCGAGACTATTGCCAAGGAAATATATGGAGCAGAAGGTGTTATCATTGAACCAAAAGCTAAAAAAGAAATCGAAAAGATTAAAGAACTTGGTTTAACACATTTACCAGTATGTATGGCAAAAAATCAATACTCTTTCTCAGATAATCCAAAAGCACTTGGTAGACCATCTGGGTTTACAACAACAATTAGAGAAATTAGAATAGCAGCAGGAGCTGGATTTATCGTAGCTATGACAGGTAATGTACTGACTATGCCAGGATTGCCAAAGAAACCAGCGGCAGAAGCAATAGATATTGATGAACATGCTGTAATTTCAGGATTATTCTAGTCAACAGAAGGAGAGTTGAGAGTGGAGACAAAAATAATAGATGGAAAACTTATTTCCGGACAGATAAAAGATGAATTAAAAGAAAAAGTGGCAATACTAAAAGAAAAGGGAATAACACCAGGACTTGCAGTAGTCCTAGTAGGCACTAATGGTGCTTCACAAGTCTATGTAAGTAACAAGAAAAAAGCTTGTGAATACATTGGGATGAAGTCCTTTGCTTATGAACTACCAGAAGAAACAAGTGAGGCGTCTTTACTAGAATTAGTAGAGACCCTCAATGAAGATCCAGCTGTACATGGTATCCTTGTACAGCTTCCACTCCCTAAACATATGGATGAACAAAAAGTCATCTTAGCGATCAATCCAGCTAAAGATGTAGATGGTTTCCATGTGCAAAATGTAGGTGCCTTAATGATTGGATTAGACGGATTTGTAAGCTGTACACCAGCAGGTATTATAGAATTACTTAAACGTTATGAAATAGGACTTGCAGGGAAAAAATGTGTAGTAGTAGGCCGTAGCAATATTGTAGGTAAACCAATAAGTTTGCTTTTATTGCGAGAAAATGCTACAGTAACTATATGTCATTCAAAGACACAAAATCTAAAAAATGAACTTAAACAAGCAGATGTTGTAGTAGCAGCAGTAGGCGTAGCAAAGCTAATCAAAGGCGATATGCTTAAAGAAGGAGCAGTAGTAATTGACGTAGGGATGAACAGAGATGAACAAGGTAAACTTTGCGGGGATGTTGATTTTACATCTTGTCAAGGAGTAGCTAGTTATATCACACCTGTACCAGGTGGTGTAGGACCTATGACGATTGCGATGCTTATGCATAATTGTGTACTAGCAGCTACAAGACAGGAAGGAGAATAAATTTTGAATAAAACAATAGCATTCGTATCCTTAGGGTGTGACAAAAACTTAGTAGATAGTGAGCATATGTTAGGCTTACTTCATCAGGCAGGATATTCTTTAATTGGAGATGAGGCTCAAGCAGATGTATTAGTAGTTAATACATGTTGTTTCGTAGAGGATGCCAAGAGAGAAAGTATTGAGCAGATTTTAGAAGTAGCAAAATATAAAGAAGAAGGTAACTGCAAAGCACTAATCGTAACAGGATGTATGGCACAACGCTATAAACAAGAGATATTAGATGAAATGCCAGAAGTTGATGCGGTAGTGGGAACAACTTCTTATGATAAAATCGTAGGGGTTGTAGATGAAGTATTAGCTGAAAAAGGAATCAAGGTTCAACATTTTGATACTATTGATAGAGCACATATTGAAGAAATGCCTCGTATCTTAACAACAGCAGGATATTTTGCTTATGTAAAAATCTCAGAAGGGTGCGATAACAAATGTACTTACTGTATCATTCCACAATTAAGAGGAAAATACAGAAGTAGAGCCCAAGAGCAAATTAAAAATGAAGTGACAAAACTTGCTAAGGATGGTGTATCAGAAGTAATTTTAGTTGCTCAAGATACAACTGTATATGGAAAAGATTTAGTAGATGGTGAGTCATTAGTATCACTTATCCGTGAGATCTCAAGTGTAGAAGGGATTGAATGGATTCGTATTCTTTACTGTTATCCAGAGACACTTACAGATGAATTAATCCAAGAGATTAAGACGAATGATAAAGTATGTAAATACTTAGATATGCCAATCCAACATGCAGCAGATCCAGT
>JBOFPL010000046.1:0-5341 GCA_051659885.1 Cellulosilyticaceae bacterium | reverse complement strand
GCTATTACCTATGCCGCTACAGCACCTTTACCAAAGATGATAGATGAGATGATGTTTGCGGGATATCTTAGAAAGTTCCCTGTAACTATGGTGAAGTCTATTACCAATGATATCTATGTACCGGCAGAAGCTGAGTTTGTAATAGAGGGGTATGTGGATGTCAATGAAGATTTACAATTAGAAGGACCATTTGGAGATCATACTGGGTACTATTCTTTAGCAGATTATTATCCAAAGTTTCATGTAACTTGTATTACACATAAGAAAAATCCTGTTTATCCAGCGACTATAGTAGGACAACCTCCTATGGAAGATTGTTATATTGGGAAAGCTACAGAAAGACTTTTCTTACCTTTATTAAAGATGGTTAGTCCAGAAATCATAGATATTGATTTTCCGCTAGAGGGGGTATTCCATGGCTGTGTGATTGTATCTATTAAAAAGCGTTATCCAGGACATGGGAAAAAAGTGATGAACACCGTATGGGGTATGGGGCAAATGATGTATACCAAAATGGTGATAGTAGTAGATGAAAATATAAAACCAAGTGACTACCAAGCAGTAAGTCAAAATATTTTAGAACATACTTGTCCAGAAAGAGATATGATTTTCTCACCAGGACCATTAGATGCACTTGATCATGCTTCACCTATGGCACTTTATGGCTATCGATTAGGAATAGATGCTACTACCAAGAGTGAAAGTGAAGGGGAAGTACGCGTTTGGCATGAGAGAGAAAAGCTTTCAATGGAGAAAGAAGTCATTGAGCATGGGGTGTCTTCAGAGATTATAAAGCAAATGATAATAATGAAAGAAGGTATTTTTAAAGGGTATACTTTAGCAACTATTCATAAAGTAGGAGCAGAGGAAGCTAGAGTAGTAACTAAGGCCTTTTTAGAACAAAAAAATCTAACGTCTAAGATTCTTATTATATTAGATGCACATATAGATATTGACAATGCATCTGTAGTAAGTTGGAAGTTATTTAATAACATTGATGCGAAGAGAGATATTACTATCCAAACGATGAAGGATGGAAGTACTAAAGTAGTGATTGATGCTACGAAGAAGTTAGCAGTAGAGGGACATATGAGACCATGGCCAAACGATATCGAAATGAGCGAATCAGTTAAATCTTATGTCACAAAGCATTGGAAGGAGTATGGTATTGAGAGGGGTAATTAATAAAATACAAAAGAAGATGGGAGATTATGCGACTTTAGTGATGTTTTCACATACTATTTTTTCATTATCGTTTGCATTAATTTCTATGCTATTAGCCAGGGAAGGATTACCTAAAGGATCTACAATCTTTTGGATTTTAGTTGCTTTTATGGGAGCTAGAACAGGTGCTAATGCGATCAATAGAGTGATAGATGCTGAGATAGATGCTAAGAATAGTCGAACAGCAACTAGGCAAATTCCTAGGGGATTAATAGAAAAGAAAGAAGTAGTTATTTTTACAGTGACCTGCTTTGTTGTAATGGTTATTGCAGCGGGAATGTTAAATCCAATCTGTTTGATATTATCACCAATAGCTATTTTTCTGATGACAATTTATTCTTATACTAAGCGCTTTACATGGATGTGCCATTTAGTATTGGGAATTACGTCGGCAGCTGCACCAGTAGGAGCATGGCTAGCTGTAACTGGAAAGATAAGCTTAATCCCACTAGTCATGGGAGCGGCAAATACTTTATGGGTAGCTGGGTTTGATATTATCTATGGAGCGCAAGACTACGAGTTTGACCGTGCAAATGGTTTGCATTCAGTGCCAGTCCGATTTGGTGTAAAAGGCGCATTGATGATTGCTAGAGTGTTTCATCTTATTGCTTGGAGTTGTCTTGTTTTAGTAGGTATATTAAGTCCAGAATTAGGGGGACTCTATAATGTAGGAATGGTAATTATAGGTGCTCTCTTTATACTAGAGCATAAGATTGTGTCACCAGAGAATCTAACAAATGTAAAGGTGGCTTCGTATAATATTAATCAAGTCATTAGTCTAGTCTTTTTAGTCTTTGGATTACTTGCTACATTATTTTAGGTAGAATCTGTAGACGAATGAGGGAGCATAATATGAAAAAAGTAGTAGTAGGAATTACAGGAGCAAGTGGAAGTATCTATGCTAAAAGATTAATAGAAGAATTACTTAAAGCAGGGATACAAACTCGTGTGATAGCAACTCAAACAGGTGAAAAGGTCTTTGCGTATGAATTAGAACAAAACCTTAGGGTGTGGATAGAAGAGCTTCAAAATCAGTATAACGATGTGGCTTTAGAGGAAATTGACAACTTGTTTGCAGGAGTAGCCAGTGGTTCGCATGCTTTTGATGCAGTCATTATAGTACCATGTTCAATGGGAACACTAGCTGAGATTGCACATGGATTGTCTAGAAATCTAATGACACGAGCTGCAGATGTAGCACTTAAAGAAAGACGAAGACTAGTTATTGTACCTAGAGAAACACCGTTCAATACGATTCACCTGGAGAATATGCTTATGCTATCCAAAGCAGGTGCAAGTATTTTGCCAGCTATGCCAGGGTTTTATCACAAACCTGAATCGCTAGATCAAGCGATAGATTTTGTGATTGGAAAGGTATTAGATCATCTTTCTATAGAAAATAATTTATTTAAGAAATGGGAGAATTAATATGAAAAAGAAATTAAGTTTAATTTTAACGATGTTATTAGGTGTATCCTTGATAGGATGTTCTGCAAAAGTGGAAGAATCACCAATAGAAAAAGTGCCAACACAAGAAGAAAGCGTTGCAGGGCAAACATTGACAGTAGGAGTAATGGGATCGGTAGATACTATTCCACTTGTCATTGCAGAACAAAAAGGATTCTTTGATGCTAATGGTGTAGATGTAAATATTGAAGTATTCAAAGCTGCAAAGGATAGAGATGCAGCCCTTCAAGCAGGAGAGTTGGATGGTGTACTTTGTGATGAGGTAGCAATTTCTATTTACAAAAATGCAGGTATTGATATGAAAATTACAGGGATCACAGATGGTCAATTTGGGTTAGTAGCAGGAGCAGATACAGGTATAGCTTCAGTAGCAGACTTAGTAGGGAAGAAAGTAGCTATCTCTGAAAATACAGTGATTGAGTATACATTAGATAAAATGTTAGAAGCCAATGGTATAGCTATTTCAGATGTAGAAAAAGTAGCTATACCTCCTATGCCAACGAGATTAGAAATGCTTAACAATGGAGAAGTAGATGCCGCTATTATGCCAAATCCGTTTTCAGATGCAGCGATTAAAGCGGGTGGAACAATGATAGAAAAAGTTGACAACACAGGTGTCTATATTTCTGTTACAGGATTTTTACAAGAAGCTATTGATACAAAAGCAGCAGAAATCAAAGCGTACTACAACGCTTATGATCAGGCAGTAGACTATTTAAATACAACAGATATAAGTGAGTATGAAGATATTATTATTAGTACAGTAGGTTATCCAGAAGAGATGAAAGGTAATATTGCTTTACCTACTTATAGAAAGAATGTATTACCACCAGTAGAAGAAATTGAAGAAGTACTTACGTGGTCTAAAGACAAAGGGATTTTAACTAGAGAAATAACTGCTCAAGATGTAATCAGTGAAGTAGGTCTTCAATAAAATAAAGAAGGACTCGTTTAAAATAGTAAGCTACTATTTAAGCTAGTCCTTCTTTATTTAGGAAAAGAAGAGAAAGGGTGTGAACAATGTTAGAGATAAAAAACTTAGAGGTAAGGTATAAGCAGGATCGAGAATCTATTCAGGCATTACAAGCAGTCAACTTAACAATTAAGCAGGGTGAAGTCATAGTACTAATAGGACCATCAGGTTGTGGGAAGTCTACGTTACTCAATGTATTAGGTGGAATTATTTCTAAGTATGAAGGGCAAGTGACATTAGGTGGGAAAGTCATAGATTATCATAAAGATGCTATAGGATATGTACCACAGGGATATGGGTTATTACCCTGGAAGACTGTATACCAAAATTGTATTTTACCTTACAAAGTTAAGGGGATTAAAATAGAGTCTAAACAAAAACTTCAAATAGAAGAAATCATGAATGCTCTAGGGATTTGTTCGCTGAAAAATAGATATCCTATTGCTTTAAGTGGAGGACAACGTCAACGTGTAGCACTTGCAAGGGCCTTTGCATTTGATCCAAAGATTGTACTGATGGATGAGGCCTTTTCTGCATTAGATGCTATTATGAAGGAAGAGGCGATAGAACTTTTTCTCAAGTTATGGCGACAGTATCAGTGCACCAGTGTGATCGTTACACATAATATTGAAGAGGCCCTTTATATAGGCACTAAAATAGTGGTTATGAGCCATACACCAGGAAGGATTATAAAAGTAGTGCAGAATCCTTTGTTTGGGCAAAGTGACTTTAGAGAAAATGATCAGTTCAAACTACTTTATCAGGAATTAAAAGAAACGATAAGAGGAGGTGTAAAAGATGAAGGCTAAAGAGAGAGTAGGCTTATTCATACAAGGGTTTATCTTATTTCATTTTTTCTGGTTAATAGCAGCTTGGATAATGCAGACACCTGCACTGCCTTCGCCTCAAAAAGTATATGCTAATTTACCTAAAGTGTTTGCAGATGGATTTACACGACATCTTTCAGCAAGTTTCATGAGGGTTTTTTGGGGACTACTCCTTTCACTTATTATAGGGTTAGTCATAGGAATAATAATGGGTACAAGTAAAAGGATGAATCGGTTATTCAATCCACTCATTTATTTCACTTATCCAATTCCCAAAACAGCTTTACTTCCGATCATCATGATTTTATTTGGGTTAGGAGATGGCTCAAAAATTACTTTAATTGTTCTCATTACCGTATTTCAGGTGATAGTAGCCGTAAGAGATGCAGTACTGCATATTGATCAAGGGCTTTATCACACGATGAAGACGTTAGGGGCAAAAAAGTGGCAAATATTTGTACATGTTACTTTTCCAAGTATTTTGCCCGAGTTACTTACTAATTTAAGGCTATCTGTAGGAACAGCATTATCTGTACTCTTTTTTGCGGAGAATTATGGTACGAAATATGGATTGGGCTATTATATCCAAGACTGCTGGACCAGAATAGATTACCTTTCTATGTACGGAGGTATTTTATTATTAAGCATGCTAGGATTTGTGTTATTTGTAGTAATAGATAGCATAGAAAAAATGGTTTGCAAAGGAATAACGAGGTAAATATTAAAAGTATTAAATAGCATAAGCATACAAAATAAGTAAAATATGGTTGAAAAATAGAGGATTGTAATATATAATGAATTGACAACAAATTAACAAAAATATCAGGAGGGTTTTTTATGAAACTCAGAC
>JBOFPL010000045.1:0-21165 GCA_051659885.1 Cellulosilyticaceae bacterium | reverse complement strand
GTTCAATGGTAGAACACCAGCCTTCCAAGCTGGTTACGTGGGTTCGATTCCCATCACCCGCTTATGTATCCATAGCTCAGCTGGATAGAGCAACGCCCTTCTAAGGCGTGGGTCCGGGGTTCGAATCCCTGTGGATACGTTATAATGGGTTATCGCCAAGCGGTAAGGCACAGGATTTTGATTCCTGCATCCGAAGGTTCGAATCCTTCTAGCCCAGTATAAAGTCGTTAGCAAATGCTAACGACTTTTTGCTATCTAAAACAATATATACTTAAAAAAAGATAGAATTTGAAAAAATCAAATTCTATCTTTTTTTAAGCTAATTTAGGAATACCATACATAGATAAATGGTTGTTTTTATATCTATTATCATGGGTGATATCGGTACCAAACCATACTGGAGCTTTGAAATTACCAGCATCAAGGGAAGAGTCAAATTCTACTTCAACGGTCATAAGACCTTCAAGATTCTCGTCATATAAATCAAGTTCTGCAGTTAGACCATCACCTAAAGGGATAAAGTATCTTGTTTTCTTTATAGGAGAAAACTCCACTTTATTCCACAAGTTTTCATATTGTTCTTTTGTAAGATTAAGTTCAAATTCTTCTCTGATCATATGGCCTTGTGATTTCATGCATAAGCAGTACTGTGTACCCATTTGCCTAATGCGGATAACAGGATCTGTTGAAATATATCCTTGTGTAATGCGTTTTGATTGATATTTTTTTAAATCTGGTAAGTCTTTAACTAAGTATTTGCGTTCAATTTCCATTTCTTTACCTCCTAGAACATTTGATGTGTGTAATATGTATAATTAAAATACAATAAACTTATTTAAAATAGAAAAAGTAAATAACATTTAATAAACAATATTTTAACTTAAAAAAACAATTTTGTATATATTACAATCATTTAAAAATACTAAAAAATCTAATTTCTATAAAATATACTAAAAATTTCATGCGTAATATAGAATATATATTAACATTTAAAGAGCATGTAAAAAAAATGTTATTAAATGTACAAGAATAGAACCAAAGAATTGGTTAGGCTAACTAAACTAGTATATACTATATAGTATTGAAACATACATTTAAAGAGGAGGAATAGATGATGAGTGTAGTAGTATGCTTTGCATCAGGATATGAAGAAGTAGAGGCACTAGCAACAGTAGATGTATTAAGAAGAGCAGGTGTTGAGGTCTTAATGGTAGGGATAAATGGAAGAAGTATTGTGAGTAGTAGAAATATAAGTATTAACATGGATAGAGAATTAGATGAGGTTGAGTGGGATAAGATAGAGATGATTGTATTACCAGGAGGTATTCCAGGTGTAGATAATTTGTTTGCAGATAAGAAACTATGTGAAGTCATTAAAAACTTTAAAGAACAAGAAAAATGGATAGGGGCTATATGTGCAGCGCCTAGTATATTAGGGAGATTAGGGATTCTTATAGGGGAGAATGTCACATGTTATCCAGGATTTGAAAAATTTTTAGAAGGTGCAACAGTAACACATGAAAGAGTAACAAAAAGTAATAAGATTATAACAGGAATTGGAGCAGGTGCATCTTTTGAATTTGCCTTTTGTTTACTTGAAACTTTAAAAGGGAAACAAGTTGCAGATGAATTGAAAAAAGCAATGATTATGAACTAAGATAAAAAGGAGTATACCTATTTCGTAAATTCATTACTAAAATAGGTATACTCCTTTTCTACATCTTAACAGCTGCTAAAAGTAAAGACAGGTGTATGTATGCGACTAAAAACATCCATTAATTTTTCTTCAGAAATGCTTTCGACTTCTAATTCTTGAAAAGCAGCTAAGACTTTAGTGACATTTAGTTCATAGATGTCCGCAATCATAGGAGCAGTATAACCATTTGTATAAACATATTTCCACTGACGGGTAATGAGTCTGCTAATATAGCTAGAACAGTTGGTTACGATAGTAAAAAAGTCTAGGTGACTAATTGATGAAATATCATTTTCTAACATAATTGATTTAATTTCTACTTCAGAAGTTTGTAGTATTTTTGCGACATCTAAAGGGGTATACGGTGCAGTGGATGTCTTCAGGAATAAATCAATTTCTTGAAGCTTAGGAGTGATATTTTGGGCATAGATTTGTTTAAAAGATATAAGTGTTGGCCCAGAAGTAAAGAAGTTATCCATAAAATAAAATCCCTTTCTAAAAGTCCGAACAAAACATTACACAAGTTGATTATAAAACATTAAATACATACATACTATATGTAATACTTGGAATAATGCAGAGTGAATAAAAAACTAAATAATATAGATTTTATAGGTAAGATATGCTATAATAATTGAATGTTAAATTAAAATGCAATAATAATGTGTTTAAATGAAAAATGTCATCTAAAATGATGTACTGTTTAAACAACACCCAAGGAGGATAAACTTAATGAATACACAAGTAGAAGTATTAGAAAATAGCCAAGTAAGCTTAACTGTAGAAGTAGTAGAAGAAGTTGTAGCGGGAGCAATTGCTAAAGCATATAACGAAATGAAAAAAGATTTTAGTGTGCCAGGATTCCGTAAAGGAAAAGTACCTCGTGCGATGATCGAAAAAATGTATGGAGTAGAAGTATTCTTCAACAAAGCTGCTGATATCATTATTGATGAAACTTTAGGAAATGCAATCGAAGAAAATAATATTGATATCGCTGCTCGTATTCGTCCAGGTGAATTAGAAGTAGTAGATATGACAAAAACTTCTATGAAGTATGTAGCTAAAGTTACAGTAAAACCAGAAGTAACTCTTGGTGAATATAAAAACCTTGAAGTAGAAGTAGAAAAAGTTGATGTAACAGATGAAGAAGTAGACCAAGCTGTAACACAAGAAGCTGATAAAAATTCACGTGAAATCACTGTAGCTGATAGAGCAGTAGAGCCACAAGATAAAGTAACTATCGATTTCGAAGGATTTGTTGATGGTGTTGCTTTCGAAGGTGGAAAAGGTGAAGATTATCCATTAGTAATTGGATCAAAATCATTCATTGAAGGTTTTGAAGAACAATTAATTGGTAAAAATGTAGGAGAAGAAGTAGAAGTAAATGTTACTTTCCCAGCAGAATACCATGCAGAAAACTTAGCAGGACAACCAGCTATGTTCAAAGTACAAGTTAAGGAAATCAAAGCAAAAGAACTTCCAGAAATCAATGATGATTTTGCAGCAGATGTTTCAGAATTTGAAACTTTAGCAGAATACAAAGCTGATTTAAAAACTAAATTACAAGCTAACAAAGAAGCTAGTCAAAAAGCAGAGATCGAAAATAAAGCAATTGACCAAGCAGTGGCTAATGCAACAGTTGTTGTGCCAGAAGCTATGGTAGAAGAACAAGTAGATAGAAACGTAAGAGAGTTCTCAATGCGTATGAGTCAACAAGGATTACAACTTGAGCAATACTTACAATTCACAGGATTAACAATGGAAGCTTTTAGAGAAAACTTCAAAAAAGATGCAGAAGCTCAATTACGTTCACGTTTAGTACTTGAAAAAGTAATGGAAGTAGAAAACATCGAAGTTTCAGAAGAAGAATTAAGTGCAGAAATCGAAAAAATGGCTGGACGTTACCGTATGCCAGTAGAGCAACTTCAAAACTCAATTGGAGCTGCAGAAAGAGAAATGTTATCTTCTGATTTAAGAGTACAAAAAGCTGCTGATCTTGTTGCAAATACAGCAAAAGTAAGTGAAAAATAATAAATAAATAATTTGGGAGGTTACTGACATGAGCTTAGTTCCAGTTGTTGTTGAACAAACCAATAGGGGTGAACGTTCTTACGATATATATTCACGTTTATTAAAAGACAGGATTATAATACTAGGAGATGAAGTCAACCATATTACAGCAAACCTTATAGTAGCACAGCTTCTATTCTTAGAAGCAGAAGATCCAGATAAAGATATTATGCTTTATATTAATAGCCCAGGGGGATCTATAACAGATGGTATGGCTATTTATGATACGATGCAGTATATAAAACCAGATGTTTCCACTATTTGTATAGGTATGGCAGCAAGTATGGGGGCATTCCTACTAGCTGGAGGAGCTAAGGGCAAACGTTTTGCACTCCCTAATGCAGAGATTATGATACACCAACCTTTAGGTGGTGCTAGAGGGCAAGCTACAGATATTCAAATACATGCAGAGCACATTCTTAAGACAAAAGCTAAGATGAATAGAATGTTATCTGAAAATACAGGGCAACCTCTTGAAAAGATACAAAAGGATGTAGAAAGAGATTACTTTATGGATGCATTAGATGCAAAAGAATATGGAATTATAGATAAGGTAATTGGATCCGAAAATAACTAGAAAAGAGGTGTAGAATGCCAAGTAAATTTGATGACTCAAAACAACTTAGATGTTCATTTTGTGGTAAGAGCCAAGAACAAGTAAGACGTTTAATAGCAGGGCCACAAGTTTATATATGTGATGAATGTATTGAACTTTGTTCTGAAATTATAGAAGAAGAGTTTGATGAAGTAATAGAGGCAGAAGGTATTGGTGAAATCCCAACACCTAAAGAAATTAAAGCACATCTTGATGAGTATGTTATTGGTCAACAGAATGCCAAAAGAGCGTTAGCTGTAGCGGTATATAATCACTACAAACGTATTAAAGCAGCTCCACGTAAAGATGATGGAATAGAACTTCAAAAGAGTAATATTCTTCTTTTAGGACCAACAGGTTCAGGAAAAACTCTTTTAGCTCAAACTCTAGCAAAAATGTTAAATGTACCTTTTGCAATTGCTGATGCTACTGCTCTTACAGAGGCAGGGTATGTAGGTGAAGATGTGGAGAATATCTTATTAAAGCTTATCCAAGCTGCAAATTATGATATTGAAAAAGCTGAGGTAGGAATTATCTATATTGATGAGATAGATAAGATTACTAGAAAATCAGAAAACCCATCTATTACACGTGATGTAAGTGGTGAAGGTGTACAACAAGCATTACTAAAGATTTTAGAAGGAACTGTTGCTTCTGTACCACCACAAGGTGGTAGAAAACATCCTCATCAAGAATTTATTCAAATTGATACTACAAATATATTGTTTATATGTGGTGGAGCATTTGATGGTGTTGATAAGATTATAGAAAATAGAACAGGCAAAAAAACAATGGGATTTGGTGCCAATGTGATAAGTAAAAAAGAAAAGAGTGTAGGAGAGCTTCTTAAAGCTCTTGAACCACAAGATTTACTTAAATTTGGTTTAATTCCTGAGTTTGTAGGCCGTGTTCCTGTAGTTGTTTCATTAGAAAATTTAGATGAAGCAGCACTTACTCAAATTCTTACAGAACCTAAAAATGCCCTTACGAAACAGTATGTTAAGCTATTTGAAATGGATAATGTTGAAATTGAGTTTGAAAAAGATGCACTTATTCAAGTGGCTAGCATGGCTATTGAAAGACAGACTGGCGCTAGAGGATTACGTGCAATTTTAGAAAATGTAATGAGAGATGTAATGTATGAAGTACCATCTATAGCTGATACAGTAGGAAAAGTAATCATTACTAAAGCAGTTATTGAAGGTAGTGCAGAACCTACTATTATCCCATCAACAGAGATTAAGAAATCTGTTGGAAGAAAAAAAAACAATAAAAAAACAGATATAGAATCTGCTTAATTCAAAAGAGACCTAGTAACTTATGAAGTTACTAGGTCTCTTATAATTTCTTCATAAATTTGGTATGTAAAGTCCTTCCAAAGGCAATACTTTGATAAAAGAATGTTTGAGGAGGACACAGAAAAATGACAGGAATTTTAATGGGTATACAATTGTTTTTTTCATTTGTAATAGGATTATACTTTTTGCTACAACTAAAAAATTCTACATCAGCAAAAACTAATATAAATAAAGATTCTACTAGGAAATATGAAGAATTACAGAAATTAAGAAGAATTAAATTGGCAGAGCCACTTACTGAAAAAATGAGACCTAAAGCTGAAGAAGATATAATGGGACAAGGGGATGGGCTGCTTGCGCTAAAAACGGCATTATGTACACCTAATCCACAACATATTATTATTTATGGAAGTCCTGGTATTGGAAAGACAGCTGCAGCTCGTGTAGCACTAGAAATTGCAAAAAAACAACCAGGATCTCCTTTTAGAACCGATGCTAAATTTATAGAGATTGATGCAACAACGTTACGATTTGACGAAAGAAGTGTAGCAGACCCTCTTATTGGTTCAGTACATGATCCTATTTATCAAGGGGCAGGGGCTTATGGAGCAGCGGGGGTTCCGCAACCTAAAGCAGGGGCAGTAACAAAGGCACATGGAGGAGTTTTGTTTATAGATGAGATAGGTGAACTTCATCCTGTTCAGATGAATAAATTACTTAAAGTATTAGAGGATAGAAAAGTTTTATTAGAAAGTGCATATTACTCTCAAGATGATGAAAATATTCCAAGACATATTCATGATATTTTTAGAAATGGATTACCAGCAGATTTTAGGCTGATAGGTGCAACTACTAGATCAAGAGAAGAAATACCTCCAGCGTTAAGATCTAGATGTGTAGAGATTTTTTTCAAAGATTTAACAAAAGAAGAAATTATGGAGATTTTAGATAGAACTGTATTGAAAGATCAGATTAAAATTGAGGACGATGCTAAGGAACTTATCGCGACCTATGCCACGAATGGTAGAGATGCTATCACTATGTTACAAACAGCATATAATAAGACACTATTAGAGATTAAAGAAGGAATAGATATAGCAGATATAGAGTGGGTGATTAAGTCTGGTGGGTATAGTAAATATATACCTAAGGAAGTCGACCATAAAGAACATATAGGAAAGGTAAATGGGTTAGGATTTATTAGAGAAGGTTTAGGAATGATACTAGATATTCAAGCAGTTGTCCAAAAAGTAGCTAAAAAAGAAGGGGAACTAAAGATAACGGGATTAATAGAAGAAGAAGAATTACATCGTAACAATAGTACAAGTAAAAGAAAAAGTATGGCATATAGCTCGGCTGAAAATGTATTAACATTATTTAAGCTAATGTATGGTGTAGATATAGAAAATTATTTTATCCATATAAATTTTCCTACAGGAATTCCTGTTGATGGACCATCAGCGGGTATTGCGATGTTTTCATGTATTTATTCAGCATTATTTAATGAAGCCATTAGTTCTGAAATAGCAATGACTGGAGAAATTACTATTCATGGAGAAGTTTATCCAGTTGGAGGAGTTACAGAGAAAATTATGGCTGCAAAAAATGCAGGAGTAAAAAAAGTTATTATTCCAAAAGCAAGTATGCAACATAGTTATAATAAGTTAGATGTTGAAGTCATACCTGTTGAAACTATTGAAGAAGTAATACAAGCAGTATGGGATCAAAGTATCATTGAAAAGGCAGAGAAAATGCTTCATGCATAACTTTTATTAAAAATCTTTTATTTTATTAAAAAATCACCTCAGATTTTGGTATAATGAGAAGAGAAATAAAAGATTGAAGAAGGAGTGCGTATGAATAAAGAAAGAAAAAATATGCCTTTAATTCCATTAAGAGGAATAACAGTATTTCCTAATATGATTATTCATTTTGATATAGGTAGAGATAAATCACTGAAGGCTGTAGAAACAGCCATGTTAAATGATGAAAAGTTATTATTAGTAGCTCAGAAGGATACAAATGTAGATGAGCCTACAAGAGAAGATCTTTATGATGTAGGGACAATTGTTCACGTGAGACAGGTTGTAAAATTAAAGCCCCCTCTTATTAAAGTATTAGTAGAGGGGGAAAAACGTGCACGTCTTATTGATTTAGTAGAAGATCAGTATATGATAGCAGAATTAGAAGAGATAGATGATGAATTCCAAGAAACTACAGCAAGTGAAGCTTTGATGCGTACTATAGGAGAGCTATTTGAAAAATATTCCAAACTTAATACGAAACTCTCTGTAGATATGGTGTACAATATATTAGGAGCACCTAGTCAAATAGAAGTAATAGACTTAATTATTGCAAATATGCCTTTAGAAGTAGGGGTTAAGCAGACTATTTTGGAATGCTCAGAGATTGAACAGCGAATGTATGAGCTTATTCAAATTCTCCAAAAAGAAGTAGAGGTATTAGAATTACAAAAGGATATTTTTCAAAAAGTTAAAGATAATATTGATAAAACTCAAAAAGAATATTTTCTACGTGAGCAATTAAAAGTTATCCAGGAAGAACTAGGAGAAAAAGATGGTATTAAGGCTGAAGTAGATCGCTATAGGCAAGAAATTGATACTAGAAATCTGAGTGAAGAAGTAAAAAATAAACTTGAAAAAGAGATTGCTAGATTACTAAAAGTACCAAGTAGTTCGCCTGAAAGTAATGTGATTAGGACTTATATAGAAAATATATTAGAGTTACCATGGGATAACCTGACAGCGGAAAATTTAGATTTAGAGCATGCAAACGAGATACTTGAAGCAGAGCATTATGGTTTAGAAAAGGTAAAAGAAAGAATACTAGAATACTTAGCGGTCAGAAAGTTTACAACACATTCAGAGACACCTATATTATGTTTAGTGGGACCACCGGGTGTAGGGAAAACATCTATTGCCCAGTCTATAGCTAGAGCAACAGGACGAAACTATGTAAGAATTTCATTAGGAGGCGTAAGAGATGAGGCTGAGATTAGAGGGCATAGAAAAACTTATGTAGGTGCAATGCCAGGAAGATTTGTACAAGCATTAAAAACTGCCCAATCAGGTAATCCATTAATGTTATTAGATGAAGTGGATAAAATGATGGGAGATTTTAGAGGTGATCCAGCAGCAGCTTTATTAGAAATCTTAGATAATGAACAAAATAGTACGTTTAGAGACCATTATTTAGAGCTTCCTGTGGATTTAAGCCAAGTCATGTTCATAGCTACAGCAAATACTTTATCAACGATACCAAGGCCATTATTAGATCGAATGGATGTTATTGATGTAAGTAGTTATACAAGTATAGAAAAACTAGAGATAGCAAACACTTACTTAGTGCCTAAGCAACTCAAACAACATGGATTAACTAAGAAGCAATGTAAGATTTCTAAAGAGGCGTTAGAATGTATAATTAATTATTATACAAGAGAGTCTGGCGTTAGAAATTTAGGAAGACAAATAGGAACAGTATGTAGAAAGGTGACTAAACAACTTATAGAACAAGATAAAAAAAGTATCACCGTTAATGTAAGTAAGGTAAAAGAGTATTTAGGATCACCAAGATATACATATGCAGAAAAAAATAAAACACCTCAAGTGGGAGTGGTAAGAGGGCTAGCATGGACAGCTGTTGGAGGAGATACATTATCTATAGAGGTTAATATAATGCCTGGGAGAGGGAACTTAGAATTAACAGGTAATATGGGAAATGTAATGAAAGAATCTGCAAAGGCAGCTATTAGTTATATTCGCTCACAAGCAGAAATGTTAGGAATAGCTAAGGAATTTTACAAGGATATAGATATTCATATCCATATTCCAGAAGGGGCTGTACCTAAAGATGGACCATCGGCAGGAATTACGATGTCTACAGCGATTATTTCAGCGTTGACGAATAAATCAATCAGAAATGATATAGCCATGACAGGCGAAGTAACCATTAGAGGAAGAGTATTAGCAATTGGTGGATTAAAAGAAAAAATATTAGCAGCTAAAAGAGCAGGTATATTTGAAGTGATAGTACCAAAAGCTAATGAGAAAGACATAAAAGAATTAGATAAGGTTATATTAGAAGACATTAAGATAAATTACGCAGATAAGATGGAAGAGGTACTTAGATACGTATTTACAACCAAGGAGGACTAAAAATGAACGTAACTAAAGCAGAATTAATAATCACAGCAGGAAATAAGAGTCAATTCCCGGAGATGACAGCACCAGAGATTGCCTTTGCAGGAAAATCAAATGTAGGGAAATCTTCTTTACTCAACTCACTAGTTAATAGAAAAGCATTAGCTAGAACAAGCTCCCAACCAGGAAAAACACAAACAATTAACTTTTTTAATATTCAAGATAAATTAAGATTTGTAGACTTACCAGGGTATGGTTATGCAAAAGTATCAAAAGATCAAAGAAATAGTTGGGGAAAATTAATTGAGGGTTATTTATCAGAAAGAGATAATCTTAAACAAGTTGTGTTACTTGTAGATATCAGACATGAAGTAAGTGCTAATGATAAGATGATGTATGATTGGATTTCATATTATCACCATAATGTAGTGGTTGTGGCCACAAAATTGGATAAGATTAAGCGTAGTCAGGTACAAAAGCACATGGCGATATTAAAGAAGGGACTTCAGTTGCGTGAAGGAGATAGACTGGTAGCATTTTCTTCTACAACAAAACAAGGAAAAGATGAAATTTGGGAAATCCTAGATTCTTTTATAGAAGAGGAAACGCCTAAATCAGAATAAAAAGAGATAAAAGGGGAGATAGAGAGGGGGCTAATAGGTAATGAACAATAATGTAAATGAAGAATTGCATAGTCATTATGAAGGTAAATATATTAGTTTAAAGCATACTAAAGTAGATACAGAAGATAAAAATGATATGATAGATGAAGAAGTGATAGATGAGGCAAAAGAATCTATTAGGCCCTATATGTCACAGGAGATTCAGAGTGTCTTAAAAGCTATGGGAGAATATTTGTTAGACGAAGAGATTGAAGGCCCTGGCCAACTGGGCAAAGAAATTGAAAAAGAATTAATTAGTCAGCTGGAAGAAAGATCTTTACTGGAGCAATTTAGAGAAAAGCAGGATGAGATTCTTAAAGGGAGGATATTAATTCAGCATATTATTTGTAAAAGTGGAGAATATATTGGAAGGCAAGGCGAGATAATTACAGAACAAATGATTCAACTAGCTAAGGAAAATGGATGTATAATAAAATTGATAATGTATAGTGAATAGCTATACATTATCAATTTAAAAAAATAAAAAATAGGTATTGACTGTTTAAGTAATATATGGTAATATAGTTCTTGTAAAACAGAAAAAGTTTTGCGCGAGTGGCTCAGTTGGTAGAGCATCTCCTTGCCAAGGAGAGGGTCGCGGGTTCGAGTCCCGTCTCGCGCTCTTATCACGGGGTGTAGCTCAGTTTGGCTAGAGCGCCTGATTTGGGTTCAGGAGGCCGCAGGTTCGAGTCCTGTCACCCCGATGATTATAAAAAGCTTACTCATTAGAGTAAGCTTTTTTGTTACGTATAATTTTACGAATGAATTATTATTAAAAGATAATATAAAATGGAAAAGAGAGATACCTAGGTATCTCTCTTTTTATTTAGGAGAAATTATTTAGAAAGTACATGTAAAATCTCACTATATAAATCGGAAGAATTACTTTTCCAAGAATCACACATTTTAATAGCTTGTTTTTTTGAAGCTACGCTCACATTTAATTCTATAAGAACAGAATCATTTTCTGTAATTTTACAGTGAACAATATATTCATGCTCTTTATCAGGAATATATTCCGCAAATACATCAAGTTCACTTCTGAGTTTACGCCAATTCGTAGCAATAAAGTGATCTAGTTCAGTACGAATAGATACGGGTATACGAGATACAAAAAATTCTAGAGTTTGTAAACCTTTTTCAGAGATATCAAAGTAAGATACATGATTCTCTTGTGTTTTAGCAATTAGGCTAGAATCTAATAGCTCGTTAAGGTATTGCTGCATAGAGAAGTAATCAGTATAGCCTCGCTCTAAAACAATTTGCGTGATTTGGGAAAGAGATAGAGGTATTTTAATTTGAGATAATAAATACAAAACAATTAGTTTATTCATTGTAAAGTCTTCGTTTGAATTGATCATATATAACCTCCTCACGCTATTTAATATTATTGTATATTAAAATGCGAACAAACTCAATACATGTTTGGTGTATTTCCTTGATAGATATTATTTTCTCTAAGGTATTTGTTCATATTATTTAAGACATTAGTTTTGTGGGTAGTCCAAATAGGAGCAAGTAGATGTTGTTTATCCCCATCTCCCGTAAGTCTATGGATGACAAAATGAGGTGGAAGAATTTTTAAAATTTCTCCAACTAGCACAATATATTCCTCTTGAGTAAGTAGAGAAAATGGTTTCTCTATATAGAGTTTACCCAAAGGAGAGTTATCTAATATATGCAACATATGAATTTTTACACCTTGAAGTGGAAGCATAGATAGATACCTAGCTGTTTCTAATATATCCTCAGAAGTTTCAGAAGGTAAACCTAAAATAATATGAGCGACTACTTCTATGCCGCGTTCATGAAGTGCATAGACTGCATCTGTAAAAGTCTTTAAATTATGCCCTCTATTCATAAATTGGCTACTTTTTTCATGAATACTTTGTAACCCCAGTTCAACCCAAAGGTGTGTGCGCTTATTAAGGTCTTCTAAATACGCTAAGATAGATTCATCAAGACAATCAGCACGGGTACCTATAGAAATACCAACTACACCATCAAAACTTAGAGCTTCCTCATATTTTTGCTTGAGTTCTTCAACTGGAGCATATGTATTAGAATAGGATTGGAAGTAGGCAATATATTTATTAATATTAGGCCATTTTTTTGAAAGTAAATTGATATTGTAATGCATTTGCTCTGTAATTGATTGATTCCGACTACCAGCAAAATCTCCGCTACCATGGGTGCTGCAAAAAATACAACCACCTTTGCTGATTTTTCCATCACGATTTGGACAAGTAAATCCCCCATCAATAGAGAGCTTCATAACTTTTTCTCCATGTCTGTCTCTTAAAAATTTATTTAAAGTATAAAATCTATTATTAGACATATGTGTATCCTTTCTTATATAATAAAAACAGGACCGAAGCCCTGTATTTAATTATATAGATATATTAATTTATCGCAAGAGCCATTTCTTCTTTATGAGATCTAATTTCTTCAAAGGTATGAATGATAGACTGCCATTGATCATCAGTGGTGCAAGTTCTCGCCAGATTAATAAAATCGTTTCTAAGTTTTTGTGCAAAATCTTTTTTAATAGTAATAGTTTCATCATCATTTTTTGCTTTAGACATAGCAGTTAAAAATTCACTTGCACGTTCAGCTGAAGCAAAAGGTAAATAAGGCTGTAAACAATCTAATTCAGATTGTAAAGCAACATATTGTTTTTGAAAAGGATTATCCTCTACATGATCCATGTAGGAAAAAAAAGATTCCAAATTAAGAAATCTTATATTTTGGATAGAAGAATAATCAAAGTTACCTAATATATTTCTAAAAGTATTAATATGATTAGCTAATTCCTGAGCAGTTAAAAGCTTAGACATAAAAATCCCCCTTGATGTAAAAAATAATAGTATTAATGATGTAATAACTATTATGTCCATTTAGATTTAAAATGGACTATGTAAAATTTACTTATGTCTAAGAGATTGAGGAATTTAAAGAGATGGAGGTTCATATGGAAAAAAAGGCAATTTTAGCAATTGATGATGAGGAACATATTTTAGAACTTTTAAGGTATAATTTAGAATCTAATGGATTTGAGGTTTATACTGCAACGACTGTAAAAGAAGGAAAAGATATTGTAAATCAAAAAAAGATAGATTTAATTTTATTAGATATTATGTTACCAGATATGGATGGAATTACTGCACTTAGACAATTTAAAATGGATGAAAAAACAAAATGGATTCCTATTATTATGGTTACAGCTAAGTCTGAAGAAATTGATAAAATTATTGGATTAGAACTAGGAGCCGATGATTATATTGCAAAGCCGTTCAGTGTAAGAGAATTAGTAGCTAGAGCAAAAGTTGTGATGAGGCGTAATCAAGTGCCACAGGTACAAGGTAATGTAGAGAATAATAAGTTAAATCATAAGGCACTAGAGTTAGACATAGAAAGTCATACAGTAAGTTATGATGGGAAAGTGATAGAATTAACACTGAAAGAGTTTGAAATTTTAAAGTTACTTATGAAAAATAAAGGTAAAGTTTTAACAAGAGAAGTGCTTCTGGATAAAATTTGGGGTTATGATTACTATGGAGAAACTCGCACAGTAGATGTACATATCAGATACTTAAGAAGTAAGTTAGATGAGTATAGGCTAGGCGATTGCATTGAGACTGTTAGAGGTGTGGGTTACAAATTTATAAGGGAGTAAGATATGAAGAAAAAGATTATTTCGCCTGTGTTAATAATACTGTGGATTGTAGGTATAATGAGCATAGGATACGCTATACATTTTATGGGAACAATTCAAGGATTAAATAAAATCCAAGAAGAAATGATTATGAATATGAAAATTGGATTAATTTATAAAGGGAGTTTAATTTTAGTTATAGCGACTATAGTTATTTACCTAATTCTTAATCATGTTATAGAAGAAATGAGAAGCTCTCTACAAGAACTAACAGAAGAAGCTAAGATGTTTTCCAAAGGAGAAAACAAACATAGTGTCAGGAATTATAATATTTCTGAATTAGATCATCTTGCTCATGCATTTGATACAATGGGAGAAAAATTCTATAGGACAATACGTAAATTAAATTACCAAAAAACAAAAGCTGAGTCTATACTAACGCATTTAGATCAAGGGATTATTGTTTTAGATGAAGAAGGATATGTGAGAGAGATCAATCAAGTAGGAGAAGAAATGCTTAGGCTAAAGGATATTAGAAGCAACCACTGTCATATAAAAGATATTTTAAGAGATAGCAAGTGTACACAAATGATTAGTGCAGCTATTAAAGAGAACAGATATTCTTCTTGTGAAATTAATAGAGAAGAAGGGATTTATTATGTCAAAATGCGTGCTATAGAAAAAGAAGGCATTAAGTTTGGACATATTATAACTATCCAAGATTTTACTAATATTAGAAAGTTAGAAGAAATGCGTTATCAGTTTGTAAGTAATGTAACACATGAAATTAAGACCCCCCTTACGAGTATCCAAGGATTTGTAGAGACATTAAAGGATGGAGCGATAGAAAATAAGGCAACTGCGATAAGATTTTTAGATATTATAGATATTGAAGCTAAAAGGTTATATAGGCTTATCCAAGATATTTTATTACTTTCTGAGATTGAAAATATGGATAATGTTTGTAAAGATGCTACGAATGTAAAAGAGGTAGTACAAGAAGTAACGGAACTATTACGAGAACAGGCAAAGAAAAAAGAAATAGAGATAGTATTTGAAGGAACGCAGGAGCTTATCTTAGAAAATACAAATCGAGACCATATTAAACAGACGGTGCTTAACATTATGAGCAATGCACTTAGGTATACTGATACAGGATGTATTATAGTTACTATAGATAAAAAAGAGGATATGGGAATTATACAAGTAAAAGATACAGGTATAGGAATTCCAAAAGAAGGGTTAACTAGAATATTTGAGCGGTTTTATAGAGTAGATACAAGTAGATCTAGAAAAAGTGGTGGGACAGGCTTGGGCTTATCTATTGTAAAACATATAGTAGGTTTATATAGAGGTAAGATATCAGTAGAGAGTGAAGAAGGCAAAGGAAGTTGCTTTACAATAGAATTTCCTTTATAAATGAAATCATATAAAAAGCCAGATTTAACTAGTTTAACTAGTTGAATCTGGCTTTTTATTATTCAACAACTTTGAAGTTTTCTCCACCTTTTGGAGGCTTAGGACCAAAGTATTGATAATATTTTACTGGAAGGCGTCCATTGAAAAGTTTACGATTTTTACTTGCTTTTTTGCCAAAATCAGTTTCAAAAGTATCTACCGAAGTGATGGCATAGAATGACCAAGTTGGATTAGAATCCATAAGTACTCTGAGATCTTTGTGAATACGCTTAACTTTTTCCATATCACTAATACGCTCACCATAAGGTGGATTACAAATAACAATACCATAATCACCGTGAGGTAAAGAGGTTTTATGAACAGGTTTAGCAAAGAATTGAATACATTCACCTACTCCAGCAGCTTCAGCATTTTGTCTAGCGCTTTGAATAACATTGCGATCAATATCAGAAGCATAGATAATAGGATTGCTTGAATTAATCATATCTTTAGCTTCTTCTCTATAATCATTCCAGAGTGATCTAGGAATTTGAGACCAATTAGAAGAAGCAAAGTTTCTATAAAGCCCAGGTGCGATATTTTTGGCAATCATAGCAGCTTCTATAGCAAAAGTACCAGAACCACAACATGGATCATATAAAGTACGTCCTTTTTTCCAATAACTAATTTGTATGAGTGCTGCAGCAAGTGTTTCTTTGATAGGTGCCTCGGATGGACTTACTCTGTAACCACGTTTGTGAAGTCCCTCACTGCCAGTGGTATCAATAGTAATAGTAGCAATATCTTTTAATAAAGAAACTTGAACGGTATAGGCAGGACCGGTCTCCTCAAACCATTCAATCTGATGATGCTTTTGAAGGCGTGTAACAATCGCTTTCTTAGTGATAGCTTGGCAATCTGAAATACTAAATAAAGTAGACTTAACAGATTTCCCGTTTACTGTAAATTTAGCATCACGAGTAATCCAAGCTTCCCAAGGGAGTTCTGCTACCTTATTGAAGAGTTCTTCAAAAGTAGTGGCTTTAAATTCTCCCATTTTAATATAAACTCTATCAGCACTTCTAAGCCATAGGTTAGATAAAACAATGGCTTCTATATCACCAGTGTAGGTTACTTTACCGTCGGTTACGCTTGTTACATCGTAACCTAAATCTTCTACTTCTTTTCTAACGATGGCTTCAAGACCAAACGTAGAAGTAGCAATTAAATCAAAAGTTTTCATAGTGTACTCCTTATATAAGTTATCAAATATTATCATTTTACTATAAAAACCCAGTACTGTATAGGACGAGTTGGTCGTAATGAAGGATGTTTTGTTAAGAGATTTAACATAGATTTAACACAGCCTAAACGTTATCTGAACAAAAGAGAGTTAAAATGAGTTTGTAAATTAACCAAGGGGGCAATAAAAATGAAAAAGAAATTATTAGCGAGCGTAAGCGTTTTATTATTAGGAACAATGATTTTCACAGGATGTGGTTCATCAGCAACAGCTGCTGGAACAGACGCAAAAACAGGAAAAATTCAAGCAGTAGGTTCTACAACAGTAGCAGTACCAATGGAAGAATTAGCTGCAAAATATAAAGAGCAAAAAACAGATGTAGTAATTGAAGTACAAGGAGTAGGTTCATCAGCAGGTGTTAAAGCAGCACATGAAAAAACAGCTGATATTGGAATGGTTTCTCGTGAAGTAAAAGATTCAGAGAAAGAATATGGATTAACAGAGACAGTTATCGCGTATGATGGTATTGCAGTAGTAGTTAACCCAGCAAATGGTGTAGCTGATTTAACAGCAGAACAAGTAAAAGGAATTTTTGAGGGAACAATTACTAACTGGAGTGAAATTGGTGGAGCAGATGAAGCTATCATCATCGTAACAAGAGAAGATGGATCAGGAACAAGATCAGCATTTGAAGAAATTTTAGGACTTCAAAAAGATTTAGATGGTAAGAAAATTTCAAGTATTGCACAAACAGCTTTAGTAGCAGAAGGAAATGGCACAATTAAAGCAACAGTAGCATCTAAACCAGGAGCTATTGGATATGTATCATTAGGATATATTGATGAGACAGTAAGTGCAATTCAAGTAGATGGAGTAACTCCAACACCAGAAACAGTTAAATCAGGAGAATATAGTGTATCTAGACCTTTATTAATCCTTACACAACCAGAAGCACCAGCACATGTAAAAGAGTATGTAGACTTCATCTTAAGTGATGCAGGTCAAGAAGTAGTAAGTGAAAAATATATTCCAGTTAACTAATCTATAAAATAACTGATATAAGGAATGAGATAAATGGATAAAGCGATGAGAAAAGTATTTTGGGGATGTGCTGCTTTAACAATTTTGGCAATCACATTCATGGGAGGTTACATTATTTTAAATGGACTTCCATTCTTCGGTCACACAAATCTTTGGGCATTTCTAACAGGGAAGGATTGGATTCCATCAGGAGAAATATTTGGAATCTTCCCGATGTTAGTAGCCAGTTTATATGGCACATTAGGTGCAGTCATTATAGGCGTTGTAGTTGGAATTAGTACAGCTATTGTATTAGTTGAAATCTTGCCTCCTAGACTTGCCAAAGTATTATCAGCAGCGATTGACTTATTAGCTGGGATACCATCTGTTATTTATGGTTTCTGGGGATTAATGGTTATTGTACCAATGATTGCAAAATATTTCGGTGGAAAAGGGGCTGGAAATAGCTTATTAGCAGTAATTATTATTTTAGGACTTATGATTTTACCAACTGTGATTCGTATGACAGAGGTAAGTTTAAGAGCCGTACCACATGAATACAAAGAAGGTGCACTCGCATTAGGTGCCACTAAACTTCAATATATCTTTAAAGTGCAGCTTAGAGCTGCCAAATCAGGTATTCTAGCAGGAATTATCTTAGCAGTAGGAAGAGCATTAGGTGAGACAATGGCAGTTATATTAGTTGCTGGAAACACACCACTTATTCCTACAAGTATCACAGATCCAGTCAGAACACTAACAGCAAATATTGCAATTGAAATGAGTTATGCATCAGGTGTACATCAACAGGCATTATTTGCAACAGGAATGATATTATTTATTCTGATTGTTGGAATCAACCTATTAATGAGAAAAATAAATAACAAGATAGAAGGAAGCGGTGGAAATGGAAAGAAAGCCTAAGCGAAGAATAAAAGATACACTCACCTATACATTAATAGGTGGTATATCAGCGTGCACAATCATCATGTTATTGTGGATTATATCTTATATTTTCATCAAAGGATGGGGACATGTAGATATTATAGGATTAATGCCAGCTATTATTACAACTGTTTATATGGTTTTAATGGGACTTGTATTAGCTACTCCAATAGGTATTGGAACAGCGATTTACCTTAATGAATATGCAAAAGAAGGAAAGTTTGTAAGAGGCATCAGATTTGCAACAGAGTGCCTTGCAGCAGTACCTTCTATTTTATTTGGTCTTTTTGGAATGATGTTTTTTGTAACACAACTAAAAATGGGATACTCTATCCTAGCAGGAGGACTTACAGTAGCAATCATGATTTTACCAACAGTGGTAAAGACAACAGAAGAAGCACTTAAAACGGTACCAAACTCATATAGAGAAGGTTCATTAGCATTAGGCGCATCTAAATTTGCTACCATCATGAAAGTTGTATTACCTAGTGCAATACCTGGAATTCTAACAGGAATCGTATTTAGTACAGGAAGAATAGTAGGTGAGACAGCAGCTATTTATCTGACAGCAGGAATGGTATTTGGTGTACCAAGTTCAGTCATGGAATCAGGAAGAACATTATCTGTTCACTTATATATGTTAGCAAAAGAGGGAATCTCTTTAGAGCAAGCTTATGGAACAGCCATTATATTACTTTTAGTTGTATTAGTACTTAACTTATCAAGTTATGCCATCGCGGGCAAACTCGGAAAGAACAAACAAAAATAGAGGGAGCAAGACCATGAATAACATAATTAGTATTAAAGACCTTTCATTTTATTATGGTGATTTCAAAGCACTAAAAGGTATAAACATAGATGTGATGCAAAATGAAGTACTAGCTTTTATTGGGCCATCAGGATGTGGTAAATCAACTTTATTAAGAATACTTAATCGTATGAGTGATTTATCAGGAGAGACGAAAGTAGAAGGTAGTGTAGAATTCGAAGGACAAAATATATTCACGTTAGATTCAATTGAATTACGTAAAAATGTAGGAATGGTATTCCAAAAGCCAAATCCATTCCCTATGACAATTTATGATAATGTAGCATATGGCCCAAGAATGCAAGGAATCAAGGAGAAAGCAGCTCTTGATAAAATTGTAGAAGATAGCCTTAAAAAAGCAGCTATTTGGGATGAAGTAAAAGATAAGCTTAAAAAGAGTGCATTAGGATTATCAGGGGGGCAACAACAAAGACTTTGCATAGCAAGAGCTATTGCCATGAGTCCAAAAGTGCTTTTAATGGATGAGCCAACCTCAGCGTTAGACCCAATCTCTACTTTGAAAATAGAAGATTTAATTAATGATCTCAAAAAGCAATATACAATTGTTATCGTTACACATAACATGCAACAAGCGGCAAGAATAGCGGATAAAACAGCTTTCTTCTTATTAGGAGAACTTGTAGAAGTAGATACAACAGATAAGCTATTCGATACACCACAAGATAAGAGAACAGAAGATTATATTACAGGAAGATTCGGTTGATTAAACGGAGGAGATAAAGATGGCACCAAGAAAATTATTTGCACAAGAACTAGAATGCCTGCGCCAAGATATTATCCAAATGGGAGCAGAAGTAGAAGAGCTAGTTAAACAAACAATACTTGCTATTACAACAAGAGATAAAGAATTAGCTAAACAAGTCATAGCTAAGGATGATTATATTGATCAGGTAGAAATTGAAATTGAGAAAAAATGTGTAACACTTATTGCACATCAACAACCACTTGCAAAAGATTTAAGACTAATCATGTCTATCTTGAAAATTGTAACAGATATGGAAAGAATCGCAGACCAATGTGAAGATATCTGTACTTACAGCTTACAATTACAAGACGGTAGTTGGTCACATGAAGAAGCTTACAAAAGAAATATTGAAAATATGGCAAATGATGTACAAGGGATGCTAAAAAGAGCTATTGATGGATTTGTACAAAAAGACGTAGACAAAATGAAAGAGATTTGCAAGTACGATGATAAAATCGATGCAGACTTCAAACGCATTTGGCAAGAAATTGTAGAAGAAATGAAAAAGAATGCAGAGTTTATCCCAAACGGAGCAGACTATATTATGATTATTAAGTACTTTGAACGTATAGCAGACCATACAACAAACATTGCAGAGTGGCTAATTTATAATGTAACAGGTGAATATACATTGAGATAGAGTTGGAGAGGTATTACATGAAAGATGTAATGCCTCTTTTGTTTGGAAAAAAGCCCGCCCTAGAAGAGACTGAAGTGAACCCCTTAAATGGGAATAAATAAAGACCTCTTTGAAAATCATAATTATAGATGATTTCAAGGAGGTTATTTTTATGGGTAGTAAAGTTCATTATTCAGAGGACGTTAAATTTAAAGCTGTTCAAATGAAAC
>JBOFPL010000044.1:0-1727 GCA_051659885.1 Cellulosilyticaceae bacterium | reverse complement strand
TTGGTTAAAAGCTCCTCTGACTCATCAGGGTAACTCTTCGTAACAAAATCTATCTTCTTTTGTAAATCTGTTAATCCATGCAATTCAAATATGTCTGGTTTCGCCACTAGCCTCTCTCCTTTGAAGTTGCTGTAATTTCTAAAGCAAAATCTCCCTCATCCACATTTATAACCTCTGTGATATGAAGGAGTTGCTGTTTATACTGTATTTTCATATCAGGCGTGATCCCTTTATGATATCTTGTTAAAACTCTATACACTGTTTCTGGTCGTAACCTTTCTTCCAATGTTTGTTCAAAGCCTCGTATAGGCATGATACTGGCCCACACTTGCTTGATAATTTGTTCCTGTAGGATTGTTTGTCCTATTGGGTTAATACTTTGCGTGTAGCCTATAAAGGCTATTCGTTTGTTTAGTTTTCCTGCATCAAAGTGGATATTATCACCTCTTCACTGTTACATTAATTCATAAAGCCATGTTGCTACAAGTAGGTTACCATAGTAATCCATCTACAATATGCTTACTTCCATCATCCTCTGTATACTCTCCATAAAATTGTGGTGAACGTGTCGTACTATAATAAAACTTCATCAAAACATCATTAGCAACATCTTCATACAATGTGATTCCCATTATATTCGCAGCATATCTTTGGTTTGCATATAAATCCTCACCATATTCGTTCATATCTTTTGCGAGTTCTTCTAATACTTCTTTTGATCTTACAGATAGTTGAGTTATATCAATAAAATATTTTTTTTGGCAATAATTATACCAAAAGGGACAATTGATAACAAACGTAAAGAACTCCTCCATATTATCTGCTACTCTTCCAATTTTCCCTTCACTTCCCCAAAAACCTATACTTCCATCTTCTAATAGAATATACTGCCCTCCTGCTCTATCTCCTGCAAATGCTACTCCATTAATATTATATTTCAAGTGTCCAAATTCATCTTCTGGCATCTCATTTTGTTCTTTAATCTCAACCTCAAAGTTTCTTGCTAATATTTCTGCTAATTCCTTATCATTTTTTAACTTATTAAGCATACTATCACTCTCCACTTTACATGCATCATTTACTTGTATACTACCATATTGTACACGCTTACTTTCTCTAATTACAACTAATATTATAATAAATTCACACTATATCTCCCTAACAAACTTTCCAACATCGTATTGACCCTCAAGTTCAACCTATCATTTACACTAATAGTTCTATTATCATACAACTCAGCCACAAGTACCAGCACAGCAATAGCCACATCTTCTTGATTCTCCAACAACTCTATCGACTGCCCTGTATAGTTGGCTACATAGGCTTTTGATCCCTCAATAATAGCTTCAATGATCCGATCATCCTCATTACCATCTTGCCTTAAGTATTCCTTTACAATAGGGAGTGTTATTTCTGAAAGCTTCATATTATGCTACCTTTGATTTACTCTTTGCAGTTGCACTTGCTGTTCCAAGTACCATTGTTTCACCTAATGCCTTTTTAATATCCAGCCTCATATTTGCCTTAATAGCAATTTCATCTCTAATAAATCCATACTCTGTAGACTTCTGGAGTGATAAAGCTTTTCTTTCACCCACGATAAGTGATCGCTTAAGATCACCAAAGAAAATTGCTGTTCCTGACTCATTAAGTTCTGCCACATACTCATTAATAATGACTGGTCTGCCTAAAATTGTGCTTGTCGATCCAAATGGTGAACCATTAAA
>JBOFPL010000043.1:0-3974 GCA_051659885.1 Cellulosilyticaceae bacterium | reverse complement strand
CAATGAATAAAGTTGTAACATTTGGTGAAATCATGCTTAGATTAGCACCAGAAGGATATTTAAGATTTTCACAAGCAGAAAAATTCCAATCAACATACGGTGGTGGAGAAGCTAACGTTGCAGTATCTCTTTCAAACTATGGTTTAGATGCAGCATTCGTAACTAAACTTCCAAAACATGAAATTGGACAAGCTGCTGTAAACGATCTTCGTAAATACGGTGTAGATACAACAAAAATCACTCGTGGTGGTGAAAGAGTAGGGATCTACTTCTTAGAGAAAGGTGCTTCTCAAAGACCTTCAAAAGTAATCTACGATAGAGCTCATTCTGCAATCTGTGAAGCTACTACAGCTGACTTTAACTGGGATGAAATCTTCGAAGGAGCAGAATGGTTCCACTTTACAGGAATTACTCCAGCTTTAGGAGATAACGTAACAGAAATTTGTTTAGAAGCTTGTAAAGCTGCTAAAGCAAGAAACATCACAGTAAGCTGTGACCTTAACTACAGAAAAAAATTATGGACTAAAGAAAAAGCTGGTCAAGAAATGGCTAAGTTAATGGAATACGTAGATGTATGTATCGCTAACGAAGAAGATGCTGCAGACGTATTTGGAATCCATGCAGAAGCTACAGATATCACAGGTGGAGAATTAAACCACGATGGATACAAAGATGTTGCTAAACAATTAAAAGACAGATTTGGATTCAAATATGTAGCTATCACTTTAAGAGGATCAATCTCTGCAAATGATAACAACTGGGCTGCTATGCTTTACAACGGAGAAGAATTCTTCTTCTCTAAAAACTACCTTGTACACATCGTTGACCGTGTAGGTGGTGGAGATTCATTCGGAGCTGGATTAATCTATAGCTTAATCAGCAACTATGCTCCACAAGATGCTATCGAATTCGCAGTAGCTGCTTCTTGCTTAAAACATGCAATCGAAGGAGATTACAACAGAGTAACAGTTGATGAAGTTAAAACATTAGCTGGTGGAGATGGATCAGGACGCGTTCAAAGATAATTTGATAAAGTCAAAATAAGATTAGAGAGAACTCTCTAATCTTATTTTTTTATGATTAAATCAGAAAATAGAGATTTAATTTACCTAGATAATATAGTAAACTTGAATAGTAACTAGATTCCATACAAAAGGTAAGGAGAATTAAAATGAATGAAATTAAAAGATTTTTCTATGAGAAAAAGGCTAAAAAGGTAGTCGAGGTATTAAAGAAAAGAAAATATGATGCAGTGTATGTAGATAGTATTGAAGATGCTAAACAGATTATCTTAGACACTATTCCAGAAGGTGCATCTGTAGCTATGGGAGGATCTTCTACTCTAGCTGAAATAGATATGATTAATACAATTAGAAATGGAAACTATCAATTCTTTGATCGTTTTGCTGCGCCAACATTTGAAGAAGAAGTAGAGCTTTATAGACAAGGGTTACTTGCAGACTACTTCCTTACAGGGACAAATGCAGTCACAGAAGATGGTAGATTACTTAATATTGACTCATCAGGAAATAGAGCTGCAAGTATGATTTTTGGACCTAAACATGTTATTGTAGTAGTAGGATTCAATAAAATTGTAAAAAATGTAGATGAAGGACTTAAAAGGTTACAAGAAGTTGCACCAATGAATTGTAAGAGACTCAAAGGACATAATGATGCACCATGTGTAGCAACTGGAGAATGTTCAGATTGTCTTATTGAATCAAGAATGTGTAATTACATATCTATTGTACAACAGGGAGGAAAGTTCCCAGGAAGATTTAAAATTATTATGGTAGGACAAGATTTAGGGTTCTAGAGAGATAAGAGATCACATATGAAAGAGTCGTATGTGGTCTTTATTTATTAAAAACTAAAATATATGCTATACTAAATAATAAATATAAAAATTAAATCGCTTAAATATAAGGAGTGGATAAGGATGGAATGTAGAGAAAAGTGTGGAGCATGTTGTATAGCACCTTCTATTACATCATCTATACCAGGCATGCTAGATGGAAAGCCTGCAGGAGTTAGATGTATACAGTTAGATCAAAATAATAAGTGCAAGATCTTTGGTCAAAAGGATAGACCCAAGGTATGTGGTGGTTTAATGCCTAGCAGAGAAATGTGTGGTCAAACAAAAGAAGCAGCTATGAAGTATTTATTAGATTTAGAAGAATTAACAGCTCCTAATACCCAAAAAGGTAACTAGTTTTTAGCTAGTTACCTTTTTTTAGTAAATAATTCTTTTGAAGCCAATAAGGGGTGGAAAGCCTCTATCATAAATACCATCTATAACAACCCCACGGATAGATGTACTAGCATGAATCATTTTTTGATCACCCATATAGATTCCTAAATGTTGAATAGTATATTGTGTACCTGTATCAGAAGGTAGGGCTTGTCCATAAAATACTAAATCACCAGGAAGAAGAGAAGATGCTTCGACAAAAGTACCGTCTTTAAAAAATTGCTCCCTAGATGTACGATTAAGTGTATACCCATGTTTTGCATAAATAAGTTGTACAAAGCTAGAGCAATCTACTCCTGTTTCTAGACTATTTCCACCATATATATACGGCGTCCCTAAATAGTTTAGTGCAGTAGAGATAATATCTGTGCCTGTAACTATACCAAATGGAATATCTAAATCAGCCTTAGGAATGTAAAAAGACATAGTATTTAATGACTTAGAAGATGCTTTATAGTAGGTGCCTGTATCCTGAAGTATTTGGATAGATTCTGCAACTAAAAGGTGGATTTTGTTGCTATTTAGATTTGGCTCATCATAAGCTATAACAGGCTTGTCTAACTCAATAGTCATAGCTGAAATAGTAGAGGAGAATAATAGCAACGAAAGAATAAATAAAGATTTTTTTAACATAATTCCTCCCAAAAATATATAAAAAATTAATTTATACAACAAAAATAAACTTATATATAAATTATCTCCTATTAATTGGAATGAGTCAACTCTTTTAACTAAATTTCAACAAATGATACATAACTGTAAAATAAGATTACAGGATAGAATAAATAAAAAACAAAGTAAAAAGATGGTAAAACTATAACAATTAGGAAGTGAATTGCATACTATGATTAGTAGTCACTAAATTGGAGGTTTGGAATATGAAAAATAATAATGTAGACCCCACGGGGTCAACTTCTAAAATATATAAGGTAGAATTACCTTATCCAGAAATCCAAGTACAAGAGCAAAATAGAATATATGCAGAATATATGTTAGAAAATATGGCAGGTAGAATTTCAGAAATGTCAGCAGTATCAGCTTATTTATATCAAGGATTAGTGGTAAATCCCGAGTACGTAGAGGTGATAGGTGCATTGAAGGGCATAGAGGATGCAGAAATGAATCATTTGCACATTTTTGGAGAATTGGCGAAAAGATTAGGCGCAGACCCAAGATTATGGGAACAAAAACGTAATACAAGGCGATACTGGACTCCATCTTATATTGATTACCCAGTTAGATTGGATGATATCTTAAGATATGATATTGAACTAGAAAAAGAAGCTATTGATCAATACTCAAAGCAGGCTAGAATTATTACAGACAGAGAAATTGTAAAGATATTACAACGTATTATACTGGATGAAGAGTTGCATATAGAGATTCTAACAGATTTATATGGCAAGTATTTTAAACCTATGCCTAGATAAATAAAAGGGACTAAAATTTTTAGTCCCTTTTATTTATTATGCAATTACTTCAACAGGATACTTAGCTTTAAGCTCAGTTTGTTTAGCTGTGTAAAGATCTTGGCGTTTAGCATTAACAGCATATTGCTCAACTTGTTGAGCAACATCTTCAAAGTTTACTTCAGCTCCATCTGTAATAGAAGCTACTTTAACAATATGGAATCCGAATTGAGTTTGGATAGGTGCACTCATTTCACCAGCTTTCATAGAGAAAACTGCAGCATCAAATTCAGGAACCATTTGGCCAGGACCAA
>JBOFPL010000042.1:0-2156 GCA_051659885.1 Cellulosilyticaceae bacterium | reverse complement strand
CTGGAATGATGGGGATGGAAGATTTAGCGATGCTTTGTATCATTATAGGAGGAACTGTAGAACTTATTAAATTTAATGGGGGAATAGACTTCTTACTTAATTTCATCAAGAGTAGAATTAAATCTAAAAAAGGTGCAGAATTTGGAATAGCAGCTTTAGTAAGTGTAGTAGATTTATGTACAGCAAACAACACGATTGCGATTATAATGGCTGGTCCATTAGCGAAAGATATTGCGGATAAATATGATATAGACCCTAGAAGAACGGCTAGTATACTTGATATATTCTCAGCTTGTTGGCAAGGGATTATACCATATGGGGCACAGCTCTTAGCTGCAGCAGGATTAGCAGCGGTATCACCGGTAGAATTAATGCCTTATTTATTCTATCCTATTTTAATGGGGCTATTTGGTATATTAGCTATACTGTTTGGATTCCCTAAAATAAAAAGTAAATAATAAGTGTGAGACTCTAGAGGGATAAAGTATAAAACCTCTAGAGTCTTATTTTATATATAAAAGTTATTTGAATAAAATATTAATAAATAATTGAAAGAATATTATAAATATGGGATAA
Organism: Cellulosilyticaceae bacterium; assembly: GCA_051659885.1. Classification (GTDB taxonomy): domain Bacteria; phylum Bacillota; class Clostridia; order Lachnospirales; family Cellulosilyticaceae; genus JAVVPO01. Next base: position 1,580 of record JBOFPL010000042.1, on the reverse strand, counting down.
TCCTAGTATACATAGAATGTATATAATATTTTAAAACTTAAGGGGGCTTTTCTGATGAAAAGACAAGGAAAGAAGTACCTGAGTTTGTTGCTGTCTATTATGATGGTATTTGCTATGGCATTTCCAACATTTGCAGCAACAACACCAGGGACTAAGGAAGTTAAGTTAACTGTTTTGGGAACCAGCGACATGCATGGTAATCTTACGAGTTGGTCTTATGAGGCACAAAAAGATTATGCCAATAATGGGTTTGCTAGAGTAGCAACATTAGTAAAAGAAACAAAAGCTAAAAATCCTAATACGCTTGTAATAGACAATGGAGATACGATACAAGGAACGATCCTAACAGATGATTTATATAATGCAGATTTAACAAAACCTAATCCAGTGATGGATGTGATGAATTTCATTGGTTATGATGCAATGACCCTAGGGAATCATGAGTTTAATTTTGGAATGAAAATGGTTGATAAGTTAGAAAAAGAAGCTAACTTCCCAATCCTATCAGCAAATATTTACAACAAAGCAACAGGAGAACACTTAGTAGAACCTTATATAATAAAGGAAGTAGAAGGAATAAAAGTAGGAATTCTAGGGCTTACAGTACCTTCTATTATGAATTGGGACGCGAATAAAGAGGGTATTAAAGATTATGAATACAAACATATGGCTGATGAAGCTGAAAAATATGTAAAGATTCTTAAAGAAAAAGAAAAGGTAGATGTGATTATTGCAACAGCACATGCTGGATTAGATAGCAGACATCAAGCAGATGGTGGAGATGCTGCTAAATTAATAGCAGAAAGATGTCCAGAAATTGATGTGCTATTAGTAGGACATGATCATCAAACAGTTAATGAAACGATTAATGGTGTACTTGTAGCAGCACCTTATAAAGACAGAGAAGTGGTTCGTTTTGATTTAATAATATCAGATAAGAAAGTAACTAATAAAGAAACATCTATTTTGAAACTTGCAGATTATGGATCTGACCAAGCAACAGAAAAACATGTAGATAAGTATCATCAAGAAGCTTTAAAATTCTTAGAAGGAACAATTGGAAAAGCAACTGAAGATTTCCATCCTGCATCAGAAGTAAAGGGGATACCCGAGGCACAAGTAAGAGATACAGCATTAATTGATCTTATTAATCAAGTTCAATTAGAAGCAACAGGTGCTGATGTAGCTGCAGCGGCTTTGTTTAAACCAACTTCAAACTTACCTAAAGGAGATCTTAACTTTGCCAATGTATTTGATATTTACCAATATGCCAACACATTAGTAGGCGTTGAAGTAACAGGTAAAGAGCTTAAAAACTATATGGAATGGTCAGCAGCTTATTACAATACATATAAGCCAGGAGACTTAACAGTTAGTTTTAATTCAAGCATTCGTGGATATGCATACGATATGTTCCAAGGTGTAGACTACAAGATTGATATTAGTAAACCAGTAGGAAAAAGAATTACAGATGTAATATATAAGGGAGAACCGCTTGCGGATGACACAGTATTAAAACTTGCTATCAATGACTATCGTTATAGCGGTATTGGGCCAGATGGTAGCAAATTAATTAGTGG
>JBOFPL010000041.1:0-8021 GCA_051659885.1 Cellulosilyticaceae bacterium | reverse complement strand
ATGTAAAGTTGTAATGACATCATTACAATAGTTGAATAATAAATATAAAAAGTATATAATAGGATTAAGTTTGTAAGATAAGGAGTAATCGCATGAACATGGATATCAAATCAACCAGAGGAATAGCCCTCTATCATATGTTAGAAGAGGAATTAATTAAGCTCATTACTTCAAATCAAATTAAAGAGAATGAAAAAATTCCTACTGAAAAAGAACTATGTGAAATGTATAATGTAAGTCGTACAACTGTAAGACAAGCTATCTCCGAAATGGAGAGAAAAGGCTATATTTATAAAGTACATGGTAAAGGAACATTTGTAGCACCAACTTTAGTGAAACAGCAACTCTTAAAGTTTTATAGTTTTACAGAAGAGATGGAAAAGCTAGGGAAGGTTCCTTCGTCAAAAGTGGTTCTTTTTGAACAAGGGCTACCAGATGAATATGTAATGAATAAGTTGAATTTATCAGCAATGGAAGAAGTGTTAAAGATAACGCGCCTAAGACTTGCAGATCAAAAACCTATGATGGTAGAAACAACTTATTTACCAGTACAGAGATTTAATGAACTTAAGCAAGAAATGCTAGAAGCAACACCTATGTATACTGTGTTTAAGGATACTTACGAGGTAGATATTACAAAAGCTGTAGAAACTTTTAGACCTGTTATTATAGATGAGGAAGTAGGTAAATTACTTCAGGTAGAGTCTGGGATGGCGGGGATGAATATTGACCGTGTAACATTTGAAGGAAATAAAGTTATTGAGTATACCACAAGTGTTGCTAGAGGTGACCAATTCGAGTACAGTGTTGTGTTAGAATAGCGAATAATAAAAAGAGAGAATACGTCAGTATTCTCTCTTTTTATTATTTGGTGAGGTTTAGAAGTAATTGATTATTACGCTCAACAAAGGCGGTCATAGCTTCAGGACTAAGTGCCTGATTAGAAAGGAGTGCTAAATCGTAGAGATGACTACAAAGTAACTCTTTTGTGTGAGTATCAAAATCTTTAGTACTAAGAGATTGAATAAGAGGATGATTTTGGTTAAGTACGAGTGTCATTTCCTCACCTGGAAGATTTGAAGCAGGCATACCATACATTTTCATCATTTCTTGCATACGACGTCCTTGTTCTGAAACTAAGACCATTGAAGCAATACTTGTACTTTTAAGATTTTCTATAGTAAGTTTTAAATTTTCTTTGTTAAGAACAGCTTTAAAGAGTGTAGAGAGTTTTTCTTCATGTGTTTTATCACTTGAATCTCCTTTAAGTGCAGAAGCAAGGTCTGAGTCAATACGCATGAATTTAACTTCGCTATTTTCAGATTCCATATGAGAGATAAAAGCTGAATCAATTGGGTGAGGTAGATAAACAGCATCTAACTCATTCTCTTTGAAAAGATTAATGTATTGAGATTGTTGATCTTTATCAGAAACATAGAATACTTTATTTTCGTTAGTATCCTTAACTTTTTCAAGGTATTCATTAAGGGTAATATGTTCATCATCTAATGTTTTAAAAAGAATATAATCTTTCATCTTATCGTAGAATTTAGATTCTCTTAAGCAACCGTATTTAATGAATGGCGAAATATCATCCCAGAATTTTTTGTAGTTTTCATTTTCTTTCTTAGAAAGAGAAATAAGTTTGTCTGCCACTTTTTTTGTAATATAGTCAGAGATTTTCTTTACAAATCCATCATTTTGTAGGAAGCTTCTTGATACATTGAGTGGAAGGTCAGGGCAGTCAATAACACCTTTAAGTAGAAGTAAGAATTCAGGAATCACTTCTTTGATATTGTCTGCTACAAATACTTGGTTATTATAAAGTTTGATTTTACCTTCAGCAATTTCAAATTGGTTTTGAAGTTTTGGGAAGTAAAGAATCCCTTTAAGTCTAAATGGATAGTCCATATTGAGGTGAATCCAAAATAGAGGTTCATTAAAATCCATAAAAGTTTTACTATAGAAAGACTTGTACTCTTCATCTGTACAACTAGATGGATTCTTGATATATAAAGGAGTTGTATCGTTAATAGGTTTTATTTCTTCAGAGTTATCTTCTGAGATCTCTTTAGTTGCATCTACTACATAAACAGGTACAGGCATAAAAGAACAATATTTCTCAATAGTACTAGATAAAGTATAGAAGTTTAAGAACTCTTTACTTTCTTCTGTTACATGAAGTGTGATATCTGTTCCTCGAGAGGTACGAGTACCTTCTTCTAATTCATAAGTCGTGCCACCATCACAAGTCCATTTAATAGATGGAGCATCAGTATAAGATTGTGTATGAATATCCACGATATTAGCTACCATGAAAGAAGAATAGAAGCCAAGACCGAAGTGTCCAATGATTTGGTCTTCATTCATTTTATCTTTGTACTTATTTAAGAAATCTTCTGCCCCAGAGAAAGCGATTTGAGTAATATATTTTTCAATTTCTTCTTCTGTCATTCCAATACCATTATCTGAAATAGTAATAGTTTTTTCTGGTTCATTTACTGTTACTGTAATGCCAAATGGTTCTTGGAGAGTATCAACTGCTTCACCCATATCACAGAGTTTCTTGAATTTTAATATGGCATCTGATGCGTTAGAAATTAATTCACGAATAAAGATATCATGATCAGAATAAAGCCATTTCTTAATGATTGGAAAGATGTTTTCGCTATGAATAGACAAATTACCTTGCTTAGACATAAAAAACCTCCTGTATAATTTAATAGTATAATTAGATTCTAATAGGTCTAAGTAGCTTAATGCTAATAAGTAATTAGAATCGTGATACAAATATAATACTATCAGAAAAATTTGTTTGTCAATAGATATAGATGGAAGAATTATACTGAAGTTTTACCAAAATTTGCTGTACATAATAAAATCGATTAGTGGGTAAAGTATGACTATAACCAGCAAACAAGTTGGTTATCAACTCAAAAAAGATTATCACTAATAAGGGTTATCTTTTTTGAAAAAAATAATTCATCTAAAAACCATTTTAGGAGGAAACAAAAATGAAAAAAATTCCAGCTTTAGAAACAATGAAACAAGAAGTAGCAACTGAATTAGGTGTACCATTAAAACAAGGCTACAACGGAGACATTACAGCTAAACAAGCTGGATCAGTTGGTGGAGAAATGGTTAAACGTATGATTAAAGCTCAAGAACAACAAATGAGCGGATACGAAAAATAATCCAATTCAGTGTCTCTAAAGAGACTCCATCATCTAATTCCTAATTAGATGAAACAAAAAAAGAGGGTAAGTCATAGGGTTCTATGAATTACTCTCTTTTTATTACTTTGTTTTATTACTGATATACCAAAGGCTACCTATACATAAAATAAGGGCAATTACAGATAAAATAGAAATAAGTGTATTTTGGATAATAAATAAACCTGTCAAAAGTTGAATAAGGCACATCACTATTAAAAATACAAAACTTAACTTAAGCTTTCCGTAGTCCATTAGAAAAGTCCCCTTTATAAAAAATTATATTTAAATAAAAAGTTTTTTATTTTTTCATCCCAAAGTTGTTCACAAGATTTATCTAGAGTGAATTCTTTATAAGCTACTCCTGTACTACACTTAATTTCATTATCTTTAAAGGAAATATTAAGAAAGAAAGTACTAGCTACAGGAGATAAAGAGTTTGTTTTCTGAGTATTAGTAGATAAAACAATCTTAAAATAAGTTGGAAGTTTATGTCCCATAATAAATTGATACACATAATTTTTAATTTCTTTCCATGTAACAAAAGGAGAGAATTCTTCTTCACAATCTAAATCAGAAAAAAAATCTTGATTACGGCTACCATCTAAAACACTTTTAAAAGCAGTATGAAGAATAACTTCCCGTACTTCAAAGGTATCAAATAAATCTGATTTAAGAAGTTTATTCATAAATTCTTTTTTATTACTAATTGTATAGATTTCCATTATTAAAAGCCTCCTATTAGTTTAATATTCAACTTTTTGAAGACAAAGACCGTGAGGGGGAACTGTGTAACCAGATTCACTACGTTTTTGAACTTCAAGCAAATGAAGGATATCCTCAGGTAAGCGTTTACCGGTACCAACCTCTATAAGTGTACCAGTGAGAATACGAACCATATGTTGAAGGAATCCATCTCCACGGTAGTAAATAACAATAGAAGTACCTACTTGAGTAATATCAATATTGGTGATAGTACGAACAGTAGATTTCTTCTTACTTTTCATTGAAGTAAAGCTCTTAAAATCGTGTGTACCTAATAGGTGGTCTGCCGCTTTTTTCATAGCATCTAAGTTGAGTGATTCAGGAAGATGGTAGGCAAAGCGAGTTTGAAAAGGATTCGGGAATAATCCTGTATCAATTGTGTAAGAATACATTTTATACTTGCAGTTATATCTTGCATGAAATCTTTCAGATGCTAATTTTAGTTCTACGATACTAATATCGGTAGAAAGATATTTAGCCATATAGTTTAAAATTTCTTCAGGAGATTTATAAACCTTAGTTTGGAAGTTAGCTACTTGAGCAATAGCGTGTACCCCTGCATCAGTACGACCAGAAGCAGTTACAGAAATTTCTTCATCAAATAATAAAGAAAGAATATGTTCTAGCTTACCTTGAATCGTTTTTAGTGGATCTGTAGCTTGGCGTTGCCAACCAATATAACGTGTGCCATCATAAGCAATAATCATTTTATAATTGTACATAAATTACCTCATCTATTATCAGTTTAATTTATTTAAAGTATGGGTAAAAACTCTTAACTTTATCCTAATAGTATAACATATAAGTAAAATAGTAAAAAGCAAACGAAAAAGTGAAAAACAGTGTGAACAATCGGTTTGTATATATGTTAATTGTTCGCAAAAATAACTATTTTTAGGAGGTTATTTTGTGTAAAAATAGGACTAGGCAAATAGAGAGAATATAGGTATGATATTAGAGGCTTAAAAATTGACTAAGAAAGAGTGGATATTATGCTAGAGAATTATTTTAAACTCAAAGAAAATAACACGACAGTTAGAACCGAAGTTGTAGCAGGTATTACAACCTTTATGACGATGGCTTACATATTAATTGTTAATCCATCTATTTTATCAGCAGCAGGGATGGATCAAGGAGCAGTATTTACAGCAACGGCTTTATCAGCAGTTGTCTCAACATTACTTATGGGTCTTTATGCAAAACTTCCATTTGCACAGGCTCCAGGTATGGGACTAAACGCATATTTTGCGTTCACAGTTGTATTAGGAATGGGATACTCATTTGAATTTGCATTAACAGCAGTATTATTAGAAGGACTTATTTTTATTGCTTTAACAATCTTTAATGTACGTGAAGCAATTGTAGATGCTATTCCGACAAGTATTAAGCAAGCAATAGCAGTAGGGATAGGATTATTTATTGCTCTTATTGGACTTGAAGGAGCAGGAGTAATTGTTCATCCAGAAGGTGGCGGAACGATTGTAGCACTAGGGAATATTGTATCAGGATCAGGTTTATTAACAATCATTGGTATTGCATTAACAAGTATTCTTTTAGCTAGAAATGTTAAAGGCGCTTTATTTATAGGGATGTTAGGAACAGCAGCTATTGGAATTCCTATGGGAGTAGTAGAACTTCCACAGCAATTAATTAGTATGCCACCATCTCTTTCATCAACATTTTTCAAATTTGAGTTGCATAATATCTTTACTATAGACATGTTAGTTGTATTATTTACATTATTATTTATGGATATGTTTGATACAATTGGAACATTGGTAGGAGTAGCTACAAAAGCAAAAATGTTAGATGAAAATGGTAAAGTACCAAATGTTAAAAAAGCACTTTTTGCAGACGCGATTGGAACAACATTAGGAGCGTGTCTCGGAACAAGTACAGTAAGTACTTTCGTAGAGAGTGCTTCAGGAGTTGCAGAAGGTGGTAGAACAGGACTTACAGCAGTAGCAACTGCGGGGATGTTCTTCTTAGCATTATTCTTCTCACCAATTTTTTCTGTTATAACACCAGCAGTTACGGCATCAGCACTTGTATTAGTAGGACTATTCATGGTAGAGCCGATCAAAGAAATTAATTTTGAAGACTTTACAGAGGCAATCCCGGCATTTCTTACAATGCTTATGATGCCACTTACTTATTCAATTTCAGATGGTATTGTATTTGGGGTTATCTCATTTATTATTCTTAAATTAGCAACAGGAAAAAGAAAAGAAATTAGCTTAGCTACAGTTATTGTAGGAGCTATATTTATACTAAAATTCATTATGTAATTTCAAAAATAGACTAAAAAAATTAGTCTATTTTTTTTTGATGCAAATAAAAGTTGAATAATTTTAAATATTAAATTATTATTAAATTAATAAAACGGTTAGGAGAAAGGGGTGAGGGAAATAGCTACAACAATTAAAGATGTTGCTAAATATACAGGATTATCTATAGCAACAATATCTAAATATATTAATGGTGGTAATGTATTAGCTCGTAATAGAGAAGTGATAGAAAAGGCAATAGACGTTCTTGATTTTAAGGTAAATGAAATGGCAAGAGGACTGAAAACGAGTCAATCTAAGATAATAGGTATACTCATTCCAAATTTAGAACAGCCTTTTTGTACAAGTATTGTTTCTAATATAGAAAACATATTAATCCAATATGGTTACAGTACGATGATTTGTGATTATAAAGAAAGCCTAACACTAGAAGAAGTCAAGTTAAAATTTTTAATGAGTAAAAGAGTAGATGGTATAGTGATGATGCCATTTGGAGAAGAAGAAGAGTTAATAAGAACAATAATTCCAGAAGGATTTCCAGTAGTTTTAATTGATAGAATATTGCCAAGTACTAATTATGATACTGTGTTAGTAGATAACTTAAATGCTTCGTATGATGCATTAGAGCAATTGATTAAACGAGGTCATAAGAAGATAGGGATTATTACAGGGCCTCAAGATGTTTATACAGCTAGGGAAAGATTAAAGGGGTATTATAGAGTTTTTGAAGACTATAATTTACCTATTGATATAGGATTGATTAAGGAAGGAGATTACAAAGTAGGTAGTGGATATACATTATTAAAAGAGCTGATGAGTAAAAAGGAGCCACCAACAGCATTATTTATTACAAATTATGAAATGACATTAGGAGCTATTATGGCAATAAATGAAGAAAATATTAATGTTCCAGGGCAGTTATCTATAATTGGATTTGATAATCAACAGTTTATGTCAGTAGTAAAACCTCCACTTTCGGTAGTTGAACAACCTATTCAACAAATAGGAGAAAGTGTAGCTGAAATTTTATTAAAAAGACTTGCACAAGGTTCTAAGCATGCACCTCATTTAATAAGATTAAAAGGTAAAGTACTTATTAAGCAATCAGTTAGAAGCATATAAAGGCGACCTTTATATGTATTCTTTTTTATCAAAAGCTAAACGTTTAGTTTTCAGACAAATAAAAGGGGTGAAACGATGTTAGTTAAGGGTACATATTTTCAAAATGATGTAGAGAATCCCATTGTATATGGAGAAGTAGAAGTTTTAAATACTTCAAGAAGAAGATTAAGGGGAGAAGAAGAAAAATGGGGAGTACTATGTGAAACTGTTTGTACGGGATTTTGTGGAACTGACTTTGAATTGATGCATATGGGACAAAGAGAACAGTTAGATACAAAGTTTCCTAAAGGAATGAAACGATTAATTAATGGACATGAGGGAGTGGTATATATTCCAGAAGAAAACCGATTTGCCATTGTTCTCATTCGAGGAGGAGAATCTTATGATCCTACAAGATACACAGATGATGAAACTTATTTTGAATATGGATGTGATGGTGCAGATGGAATTATGGTAGAAAAAAATTACTTTAATCCAGATATGCTACTAGAAATCCCCAAACAATATTTAGATAATGAGCAAATCCCTTTGTCTTTGGCTAAAAAATTAACTTTTTCAGATCCCTATGCATGTATGATTTTTCAATTAGAAAGAATGGAAGATTTAGGGTCAGCTCAAAACTTTAGAGTAGAAA
>JBOFPL010000040.1:0-7067 GCA_051659885.1 Cellulosilyticaceae bacterium | reverse complement strand
GCAATTCTTTACCTACTTTCAATCTGCTCACCCCTTTTATTAATATACATTGGAAATCTAGGTATAGTATATTTTAATATTTAGAATTATGCAAGATATTTTTGAATATAAAGTAAATTTATGTATTATTTTGTGTGTACTAGATTATAGTTTGAAACGTTATTTTAGAAAATATAAAATAAAAAGAGCAGCAGAAATTCCGTCGGACGGAATTTTTGCTGCTTTTTGGATAAAGATATAGAGAAAATAGTTACTTCACATAAATGCCGTATAGTGTACCAGTAGCATCTATAATTAAATTTCCAGCATTATCAAATGCCAATATATAATTATTTAGATTACTTTCTTCAGGTGTTATAGATTCATCCCAAATAAATAATGCATACCCATCTTTAATGGCTTCTACTGTATAAGTATCGGGCTTTGCTAATACATCTGCTAATGTTAGTGACTGAATAGTTTCTTGTGAAAAATTAGGATTTTCTATACCACTTGATAGATAAGCAATTTCAGCATCATGAGTTGCCACAAAAATCATTTCCTTGCCGTACATAGAGGGTTTGCTTCTTACCAAAGGAGTCTGATTGGACAGTTGTAAGGTGACAGCACTTTCTGCGTGATAAAATAGCCCCAAAGACTTTTTTATAAGAATAGAGCCATACTCTGATTTGTCCTTACTTCTATATGCAATCCACTCTCTATTATCTAAAAGCTCTATGGTTTCTAAAACTTCAATGTCTTCCTTTGCAAGTTGGGGTAGAATAGTATAAACTGCACCCATTTTATTGAAATGTATATCTTCAATTTTTATAAAGATACCTATAAGGATGAATGAACAAAGGATTATTAAAAACTTCTTCATCACGTTACCTCCAGTTCTAAACCATTTTAATCAAACCAATAGCTGATTTAATTGTATATTTATAAGTGTATGTTTGGCATCTAAAGATTTCAACAAAAGGTATATAAAATAGGAGCAGTTATTTTACTTTCTATCATTACGCATTATTTTGGAATTGAGCTAATAAATTCTATAGTTGCTTTTATACCTAGTGATTCAAGTACTGTTTCATTGACATAGAGTCGTTCATCAAATGTTATACTATTGTTTTCATTTAATACAATATTGTTATTGCCGAGTATAGCTTCTTTGGTTGTAGCATCTTTTGTGTTGAGTTGCAAGCCTGTTAGGTTAATCAGATTCTTGACTGGGACGTAGGTTTGGTGATTGCTTTGGAACATAAAAGGGAGTTGTTCAGTCTTGCCATTGATAGTGATTTGCCCTACATGATTGGAAAGCGTTTCAATTGTTACTGTTGGAAATTGCTTGCGTTCTGCTTGTGAGGGTAGCAGTGGAGCTGTGCTGCTATTATCTCTATCTTGTTCACTATAATATAAATCAAAATTAATTTGATACTCAGATTCTGTAAGTGATCTTATTTGTTTGGTGATTAGATGATATTCATAAGGCTTACCATTTTTTTCGTACATGATGATATTTTTACTTGGAATGTAGTAACTGTGGTGTCCTGTTGCAATGTGTGTCATAGTATCATTTGATGGATTATAGATGAACAAATCATCAGGATAGATAAATTCAGGATTTTCTTCGTGTGGGGCGCTCATCTCTATAAAAAAGGTATTATCTGATAAACTATAGACAGTAGGAGAGCTGTTACTTCTAAAGATTTCTTTAATCATACCCGTTTCAATTTCTCGAATAAAGCCGACATCACTTTTACCTGTAGAAGTTGACCATTCTCTTTTTTCAATATACTGCCACTTGTTATTAGGTGTTTCTTTAAAAGTTATGCCTTTAAAAAAGATTTTCTTGCTAAGGTCTAGATAGCCTTGGTTATTTACATGAGGGTATTGCCCATTACCGGTATCAGTTATGCCCCACCCATCAGCTGCTAATCTTCCCCATTGCTCACTTAATGGATCATAAATGAAGTATTCATCTTTACGGGGCTCTGTTTCTGAGAAATAACTTCTTGTATAGATATAGGTATTGGAAGTTTCATCTAAAAATACACTATAATCCCTAGTTTGTTCAGGTTGTGATATTATTTCTTCCAAGTCCTTGGTCACATTGATTGTACCTTTTTCACCGTCATAATCTACTGTTGCACCGAGTGCCTCTGTCACAAATCTTAAAGGGACTAATACACGCCCCCATTCAAGCTTTGGTGCTGCAGTTAGTGCTAACGGCTTACCATTTATAGAGGCTTCGTTATCATATACTGTACATCTTATTGAATTGTTACCTTGAGTAATCCATACATCTGGACTTTTCCAGTCTACTAGTGCACCTAGTTCTTTAGCGATAAAGCTAATGGGGACGAATGTTACACCATTCTCCAGGGTAGGTGATACATCCGCATGGACCTCTTTGCCATTGACCATAAGTGTTAGATTATTATTTGCCAAAATTGTGCTACTACCTAATAAGATAGTCGTGCTTAAGCTTAATGCAATCCATAAATTTTTCTTCATTACTTGTCTCCTTTAAATTGAATATAAAGTCTTGTAGAATCAATCATTCCTATTATCTTCGCCTAATAGGGGGATAACCCAATTATCAATAGCAATTTTTTTTAGTTGGCTCAAATCAATAACAGGAGTTTCAGCCAGTTCATATTGCCATACTATATCTCCGCCATCATTACCTGCAGATAAACATCCTAGTGTAATCCACTCATCTTCTTTTATTAGTAGCCTAATGGTTGGCTGTTCAAATACCTGTTTACTAATATAAGATGTTTTTCCCATCAATACAACACCAGTAGCTGATATGCTAAGTTCTGTCAACATCACATCCCCTAGTTGATAGTCTTCACCTAATGTCTTTTGAAAGGCTTTTTCTCCACCCTCAACAATCCAGTCATATTTCCATATGCCATCAGCAAGATAATGAATAATATCATACTCAATAATAGGTTTAAGATAGGGGAGGTCCTCTATACCTAATCCGTCAAATTTACTATAATAAATGGTCTCTCCTAAATCACCTTTTAAATAGCCATAGCCACGTTCTGCTTCGTAAATCTGATTATCTCGAATGTCTCTTAACCCTAAGATAGTAGCCTCTGTCCGAACATTTTTTGCATACTGATCTATACGTTCTTCTTCTGTTAAATAAGAATGTATAGTCAAGATTAATTGTTCTCCCACAAAACCTACACTCTCGAATTTAATTGTTGGGATATTTTCTTCTAAAGGCATTTCTACTTCGTATTTTCTCATTTGCTTATGGGCTAAAGGCTCAATACTTTGACAAAGTATATCTGAATTCCCACTCCCATTTTCCTCCGTAAGTTGAATCGGATAAGCGTGGTAAATTTGATCTAATGAAATATCTAATTCTTCTAGAATCCTTTCTGTTTCATAGAGTGTATCTATTTCAATCTGCAACTTTTCTCCTGCGATAGGTTGGCTACCATTTACCCTATATAGACAAAGGAGCTCTGTCTGGTCATCCGAAAGTCTATACTCAGTAGAACCATTAAGTGTATGTTCCCATCTATCCATCACATAGCTAACACTTGCCGTCTCATCAAACTTACTGCCATCAATTTTTTTGAAACTTAGCATAAGTGCCACGGAATTACCACTTACTACTGCCTCTTCAAATTCAACGCTTACATCACCCATTTCATAAGTATTACCTATCCTTACTAGCACACTTTCAGGAATAACTAAATCTGTCCCCCAGAAAGAGGTAAATTTACTTAAGTATTGTTTTGCTAAAATGGTACTACTAATCAGTGACGTTACTATGGCTGCACATAAAAGTAATTTTTTTATAGACTTCTTCTTACGAAAAGGTACCAAACCTTTGCTATCTCGATTAATATTATTTAGGGCAAGTTGTTCTATTTTTGTTAAGTTCATATCTGCAACTAAGTCATCTATTTCATCCTCAGTGAAATAATCTATATCTATTTTTTTATATGTAAAGTCGCTTATCATATCCACAATTTTTTTCATATTAATGACCTCCTTTCTCTAAAGCTTCTATTAGTTTTTTTTTGAACCTTGCTATTCTGACACTAATATTTTTTTCACTCATATTCAAAGCATTTGCGATATCCTTTACCTTTTCAAGATAAAAATAACGTCTCATAAAGATTTCTCGGTCAGGTTCTTTAGATCGACTTACAAAGTTTTCTATCTGTTGGAGTGTATCTAGTATTAAATACTCATCTTCAGCGGATTTACAATGTATATATTCTATCTCTAAACTACTATCAGCCATTTTTTTTGTTTTTCTTAGTGTATTTAGTGTTAAGTTTCGTGCAACTACGCCAAGATAATTTTTCAAACTATGGTTATAAACCTCGATGTGCTCTGCGTGTTCCCAAACTTTCACAAATACTTCCCAACTGATTTCTTCTCGTTCCCTTACTGAGAGTTGATTTCCAGCAACCTTAGAAACAACGGCTGCTACATAACGTGTATATTGCTGGACAATTTTTTTATAACAAACTTCGTCATGTATCTTTAATCCTTGTAATAACTCGTAATCGCTCATCTATTTCCTCCTTTCGTTCTCCTCTATTTAAATAACACACTACATTTCAAAATCCTACATTTTTATTTTTATAATCAATTTTCTGATAGATAATATTTTATATCCCTCTGTTGGGAGAAGGAATCAAAGACTAGAACCCTATCGTATGATAGGAGAAGAGCATTCCCCTCATAGGACTAGAGCCTAGCCTTTTAAAAAGTTTGGGTAGTATTAAGGGTAACTTTATAAGGAAGAGAAAGAGAAAAGAATCAAAAATTCCGTCCGACGGAATTTTTGATTCTTATTGAAAATGGTGATAGATAAAAAGTATAGGAATACTTGAAATTAAAAGGGATTAGTTCAGAAAATAGAGTAACTAATTGTTTGGGTAATGCCCCTGTTGTTAACTTCGTATTATGCTCATTAGTTTTAGTAGCCCCAATCATCAAGCGTCCACTTGCTTTCTTTATTATCTCTACTCAAAATGAACATCCAGTAATAATCAGAATCTGGATTCCAAGCTCCACCAGCTTTAGAATCAACGTAGAACTCAGAAGATATTATTATCATATTATTAGGTTCTATATCTTCTCTATAGCTTTTCATTTGAGAATTCGAGTATTCTTCATCATATGAAAGACTGTGCAATTCAATATGCTCCTTATCTTTGAAAAAATACTGTATTACAACATCAATAGCTTGTTGAATTTCTTTTTCTGTAAATTTAGTAGATTCACCTATATTGATTTCTATATTATCAATGCTATTATTAGATGAATTACAAGCTGTCATTGAAAGTATAATGATACAAACAATTATTAACCACAAAAATTTTTTCATTTTCTAATCCTCTCAGACTAATATAAATAATCCCCACTAAACCAATATCTATTGTATTGAGTAATTCTAAGTTTAAACTTTGGGTCTGAATATTTCAATAAATATTTTGGAGAGTAGGGTAAAAAATAGTTTTTTACAAGTTAAAATCAATCCTACCATGATATAAGATTGATTAAAGGATGCTTTTCGCTAGAGTTTCACTAGCTCAGCAGTAGATTAAATCTAAAAGCGGGAGTGAATGAAACGTTAAAGTGAGTAAATGGGAAAAGTATTGAGTGTGATTTTGGGATGATAGGTTGAATTAAAAAGTAAACAAAAGTTGATTTTAAAACTGAATTAAGGTGTGGTAGTTGACAAAAACTAATGAAAATCATACAATAAAATTAGAAAATCAAGGAAAGGGTGAATAGATGATTAATAACAAAGAAAGAGTAGAAGAGGGAAAGGCTTACATAGCAAAAGAATTGAATAATACAAAGCTATTTCAATATATAGTGGATGTATTGCGTAGGGGAAATAAAAAAGCACAAACGGTTAAAGGCATACTTAATGAAGGTGCAGAAATCCAAACATTAAAAGGGTCACTGGGTATAGCTCGAGCTAAAGCAATTAGTGATGAATTTTGTAATAGTACTCAAGGGTTGCTAGTAGGAGTAGATACGGATATTCTTATGGCGCATTCAGTAGCTTTAGCTAAGTTAAAAAAGGGTAATATTTTGTTGACAATTAAGTCTGTTGCAGATATAAAAGATATTGTCAAGAAGCCTTCTTGCTATATGAAGGAGTTTACAAAATTTAATACGGTTATTGATCCTCAAACAGATTTATTTGGTTTAATGGAAACAAAACAGGCAAAGAAGCTGCCGGTTGAAATCATGTACTATGGCATTATTGCCTATCATTTTAGTGCCAATGAGCTACTAGAGCATGTGAGTATTGTATTTTTTGATACAGAGATGAAAACAATATTAGAGGTAATTAAGGTACCGGAGAGCTTACTAGGCAATAAAGCTGATATAGTGTATGAAGATAAACCTGTTCTAGAAGCAGTAAATATAAAAGATCAATCATTAAAAGAGAAACTAAAAATAAAAAAGATAAATTAAGATAGGTGCAAAATAATGGATAGCTTAAATACGATAATTACAATCCCAAATATAGGTGAAAGGTTAGTGTCTGGTGAAAAACTAAAAAAGGCTAGATTATATCGGGAATTTTCACAAGAGGAGTTAGCAACTCGCCTAGGCGTTAGTAAGCAAGCTATTTCTAAATATGAATCTAATAAAAGTCAAATCAGTTCTGATATAGTAGCTAGATTACCCAAAGCATTAGGATTCCCGATAAAGTTTTTTATACAAGACGAGAATGTAGATGAAAATGAGAAGAGCATAGTTTATTTTAGAACTAAGAATATTCCTAAAAAAACTAAAGAACATTTAATGACTAAAATAGAGATATTAGATAAGGAAATAATGGGATTTTATAAAAGATATATTGAGTTTCCGCAGGCTAATGTGCCTGATCTGACTAAATATGTTGTAGCAGGAAAGTGCAATTATGATAGAGAAGAGATCATTGAAATAGTGAAAATAATTAGGGAAGAGTGGGGGCTAGATCATAAGCCGATTGTAAACTTAGCCTATACGTTACAAAGCAATGGTTTTGTTTTAAATAAGCAATATATTAATCAGGATAAGACGGATGGATTATCTCA
>JBOFPL010000039.1:0-20116 GCA_051659885.1 Cellulosilyticaceae bacterium | reverse complement strand
TAGATGCTGATGTCCACTATCAAAACAGAACCCAAGCCTATCAGACTGAATTTGACTAAAGATATATTCAAGATATTGAGGACTCTCCATATTCTCTAAAGCTACATTAACATTTAAGGTTTCTGCTTTATCTATAATGTGTTTGAGACGCTCTATACCAATAGAAGTTAGCGGCAAAGGCGTTTTCCCATTTGTAGGATGCATGACTAAAGTCGGGATGTCATAAACTGCACAATCCTCTAGACAGGAAATAAGCTTCTTTGTATATGCCTCTCCACTTGAATGATCTTGCCATAAAGTATTTGCCTCAATATAAGGTGCATGTGTATTTTCTACATATAACCCAGCCTCTAGCGCATAACGTGGAAAGTCTTTATAATCAGGATCAAACTGGTCCGTCCAAAGTAAAATAACACCTGTAAACCCTGCTGTTTTAATAACATTCATTCTTTCTCGTGGCGAAAGGTTGTAACCAAACCAATCGACAATAGTATAATTGCTCATTTTAATATCCTCCATACAAATTATAAAATTTGAGATATCCTCACATATTCTTATGCGACGATATCTCTATTATTAAATCTCTAATATGCTTTTGATTTTATCTGCTACTGCTTCTATAGCTTCAAATACACCCTCTGGTTAATTCCATCCAAACCCATCTTCTGAGTAACGTGGAAAGAGATGTAGATGGAAATGTCCAAAATCACAAAACTCCCCACCATTTTGCATGATACTATAGCCTTTTGCACTATATATTTTGTGGTATACTGGTACTATTTTCTGTGCTAAAACTAACATTTCATTTAATACAGCTAACGGAACCTTTTCAATAGAATCTACATGGATCTTAGGGAGAATGAGTATATGCATATAAAAAATGATATTGCTTTATATTACAATAAAATTTTAAATTTTTCAAACTTAGCTTTTTATCCACCGACTACAGGATTCTACATATTTTATATGTTTTTCGTGCATGTTATCTTCTAACCACACTAAGGTTTCCTCTAGTATTTGCTTTTCACTATAATAGTGTAAGTCATTGACATCTAATACTTTACTCCCCATCTTTAAAATGTCTTTTTTACAGTCCTGGTTTCTTAGCCAGTGTTTTAGGTTAATCACCCACAGTTTTAATATATGCTCAAATGGATCATTGATAAAGTCCTTTTTAGACAATGTTTTTAGATGTGGAGTTGCTACACACTTAATATCGATAAATAGAAAGGGATTATCTGCATCAACAGCTACTGAGATAACGTAGGCTTCTGGCATTAAACTCGGTGCGTAGTCACAAAAGATAATGGAGTATTGCTTGCTAAGTAACACTGGAATTTCTTTAACAAATTGGCTATTATCATATCCTGATACATCTATTTCCATATCAATGTCAGAATACTGATCATAACTATTGTTAGCGATACTGCCACACAAAGTACAACTGTTGATGCCCTCCTGTAATAATAAATATTCTCTTATTTCATTTGCAAACCTTATTTTCTCTGTCATTAGTTTTCTCCCTATTCTTATCTATACACAAAACGAATAAAAGAGAATAACTTCATTATATAAAGTCATTCTCTTTTGTTCGTTTTTATTATTTAAGCTCTTCACCTGCGCTGAAAGCTTGTGTTCTTGATTTGATACGTTTACTATAATCAATAATTTTTCTATTATACTCTTGATCCATGAGTGGAGATGTGAGTAAGAAGTCAGCTGTTGATTGATTACTTGCTACTGGAATATCGTATAAAGCTGAGATACGTAGTAAAGCTTTCACATCTGGGTCATGTGGCTGTGCTGCTAATGGATCCCAGAAGAAAATCATAAAGTCAATATTACCTTCTACGATTCTTGATCCAATTTGTTGGTCTCCACCGAGTGGTCCACTGTTAAAAGCTGTAATAGGTAGTTCTGTGTATTCAGCAAGTAACTTAGCAGTTGTTCCTGTTCCACATAAGAAATGTTTACCAAGTTTTTCTTTATTGGCTGTTACCCATTCTATGATATCTTTCTTTCTATTATCATGTGCTACAAGCGCTATTCTTTTTTGTTTTTCCATTTTGATTAAGGTAAAATCTTTTTCTTGACTCATCGCTTTCCTCCTTGGTGCTATATACTTTACATTATACAAGGAGAATATTAAGTTTGTATAGTGATTTCGTTAAGTTTGTACATAATTTTTAAAATCTTCCCCTATTTCCTCGACAAGAAAACTCATTTTTCTTGTTGTGTTATATGTGAGGTATAAATATTTCTTGGCACGTGTCATGGCTACATAAAATAATCTTTTTTCTTCTCCTAGATAGCCTTCATTGACACTTTTGGTGAGTGGAAATAGTCCTTCATTACACCCTGCAATATAGACTGTATCAAATTCTAATCCTTTAGATTGATGGACGGTCATAATGGGTACTTTCCCTTTAAAGAGATCTGTCTGCTCTAATTGACTATAGTGAAGCGAAGCTGTTGCTAATAGTTTGATAATATTATCTTCTAATGAAAGTCCCTCATCATATAACTCTTTTGCAATTTGATACAGTTCTCTAATTCCTTCTATCTGCTCCTTACTATAATAAGGTTTGAATCCACATTCATTCATAATATAGCCAATACTTTCATACGTGGGCTGGCTCAGTAACGTATCTCGCATAGAACTAACTTTAGCTTTGTACTCACAAAGGTATGGGTAAATATCTTCTAAGTAAGTTAATCGCTCACTTTGAGTCTGTTTTAATTGTGCGATAAAATGACTAAGTACTTCTCCAGTGGCCAAAATATCTTGTAAGGCATTATGATTCGGCTTGGCCTGAGTTTCAATCAGCTTAGATAGTGTCTCAAGCTTATGATTCGATAAGTTGGGATAGATCTTGCATGCTAAGTCAAGTGTATCATATACCACTGGACCAATGATCTGAGGCATATCATAACGATAAAGCATACTATTAATAATTTGTAAATCATATTTGATATTATGTCCAATCAACACTTTTCCTTCTATAAAATCTAACATTTGCTGAAGTGCAAGTTTGGGCTCTATTCCCCGCATTTCTAATGTCTCATCTGAAAACCCATGGACAAAGTAAGAGTCTCCTACAGGCTTAGTCGGTTTGAGTAAAACATCTAACTCTTCTCTTACCCCCTCTTCACCATAGCGGATAGCAGCGATTTGGATAATATCATCCAGTGTCGTATCTAGACCTGTACTTTCTACATCTAATACTACCAACTGATGCTTTTTAAAGCTTGTAAAAAGTTGTGCATAGGGATCATTACTTTCTGAGTTAAACCAATCATGTAATTGCATATGAGCTTTGACTGCTGGTTTGAGTCTTTGGAGTAACCAATCTTCCATATGAATAGCTGGGTGGGTGAGACATTTGTGTAAGGCATAGCTATTCCGTTCATTAATAGCATATTCAAATAGCGCAAGGACCTCTTTGACTTCCTTGCGTCTAAAAAGTCTAATATCATCTACTTTAATACATGGTACGCCATATTGTGTCAGTACTTTGTGAATTTCTGCTGCATACCCATTGGTACGTGTTAGTACAGCTAAACTTTCTGCTCCTGCTTCTTTCTTTTGGCTAATAGACTCTGCAATTGCTACAAATTCTTTATGTTTATTGGCAGCTCTTAAGACTTGAATAGGTTCCCCCACTTCACTTGACTGACATTGACATTCTAGGGGATATAATTGGCTATTGCGGATATAATTATTGGCAGCTTTTAGTAAAGCTTGTGTACTGCGATAATTGGTGCTGAGGTCAATCTGAATAGGTTGAAAGTGTGTTTTAAATTCATCTACCATAGAAGTAGGCGCAGATCCTCTCCATTCATAAATCGTTTGATTAAAATCTCCAAACATCGCAAGATTATTGCCTTGTGCAAGTATCTTTATAATTTCAAATTCTCGGCAACTGGTATCTTGCATTTCATCAACTTGGATGTAGCGATAACGATATTGCCATTTCTTTGCTACATCAGGATCTTCTAATAAATATTTGGCTTCTACAATCAAATCCATAAAATCTACACAGTTATTCTTGCGGAGATACTTTTGATACATACTCAAAATTTTAAGTCCATAGTGTGTAAGTGATGTATCTTTGATAGTATATTCCTTTAGATAACTTGGAACAATCTCTTTGTACGCGTAGCGCTCGGCTACTGGAAACGTCAAACTATATCTTTTTACATGCTCGATAAAGTTAGCAATGAGTTTATAGTCAAAATCATATGTTGGATCAATGGTATCCGTTATTTTTTGAATAATTTCTAAACTGTCTGCTTCATCTAAAATACTACATGGGAATGTAAAGTGTGAAGCGTCTTTTTCATGATTAATGAGATAATAACAAAAGGAATGAAATGTCTTGATCGTGAGTTGTCTCACGTTGGCCTGATCATAAAAGGCAATACGTTCTTCCATTTCCTTAGCAGCTTTGTTCGTAAACGTTAGACATAAGATATGATAGGGGTCTATTTCGTGTTGAAGTAAATGTGCAGTACGCATAGCAATAACTTTTGTTTTACCTGTTCCTGCTGGAGCTAGTACCAAACAGTTTGGGTCAATGCATGTGACAGCCTGCTGCTGCTGTTGATTTAAGTCCTTCCAATCTTGCTTAAACATAGGCTTCCCCTCCTCTTTCAAGTATTATATCATAGCTCATGAGTTGCATATAGAGGTTTTTCGTAGTATCATTAGGATACTGAATTTTGATCAATTGGAGAGATAACATGGAAAAAGTACTTGCTTTATTAGAAAAAGCGCTAGCTGAAAAAGAATTTATCAATAGTACCTGGAGCAATCCTAAAAATAAAACAGATTACTACGCAAAGATTAGTGCCAAGCCAGTAGAGATGAAAGAGTCTGAGTGGATTCAATTTGCCTGCCTCAAAGATAATAAGGAATCTCATGTCAATGTCAAACCTGAAGAAGCAGTAGCTTTTATGCGTGAGCATTGTATAGGGTATAAGCAAATCCAAATTTATACTTCATCTGCAGACTACCAATGTCTAGTCAACAAAAAAGGTGAAGCCAATATTAAGCGTAAAGGGGCTACAAAATCTAAGCCTATTAGTTTAGCCCACAACCGTAAGAAACAATATATCCTTGATAATGAACAATCTAAAGGGTTCTTAACGCATTTAGGTTTAATGGATGGCAACGGGCAAATCAAACCGTCAAAATATGATAAGTATAAACAAATTAATAAGTATCTTGAAACTATCGAAACAATTATGCCTCATTTTGAAACTTCACCTATTCGTATCGTTGACTTTGGTTGTGGAAAATCTTACCTTACCTTTGCCATGTATCATTATTTTAATGATATTTTAGGAAAAGAAATTGAAATTATAGGTCTTGATCTCAAACAAGATGTCATTGCTTTTTGTAATCAATTAGCGGATGAATTAGACTATACACATCTAAACTTCCAAGTAGGTGATATTGGCCAATATACTACGAATCAACGTATTGATGGAGTTGTTTCTTTACACGCTTGTAACACAGCAACAGATGCTGCTCTTTCAAAAGCCATTGGCTGGCAAGCTAAAGTTATTTTAGCCGTACCTTGTTGTCATAATGAATGTTATACACAAATTCAAAATGACACCTTAGCACCTTTATTAAAACATGGGATCTTAAAAGAGCGTATGGCTTCACTTATTACAGATGGACTAAGGGCTCAGATGTTAGAAGCATGTGGCTATAAGGTGAATGTCATGGAGTTTATCGATATGGAACACACGCCAAAAAACATTTTAATTAAAGCTATTCGTCAAAGTGATACACCGAATCTCAAAGCTTATGAAACCTATCAATCACTTAGCCAAGAGCTCCATTTAAATCTTACACTCAATCAGCTAATTCAATTTTAACTGAATCACGTAAAAACACTAAAAGGGATATGAAACCACTATTTGATGTTGGTTTCATATCCCTTTTAGTGTTCAAAGCAGGATCTTCTTTGCTTTACGCTCCTAAGTAGGCTTTTTTTACTGCTTCATTATGTAAAAGATCTGCTCCTGTTCCAGTTAAAACGATTTTACCCGTTTCTAATACATAAGCTCGATGCGCAATTTGAAGTGCCATATGTGCATTTTGTTCTACAAGTAGAACCGTTGTGCCTAATTTATTAATTTCTTTAATGATATTGAAGATCTCTTGAACTAAAATAGGTGCTAGACCCATGGATGGTTCATCCATCAATATAATTTCAGGTCTAGACATCAGTGCCCTTGCAATGGCTAACATCTGCTGTTCGCCACCACTCATAGTCCCTGCTAATTGTTTCCGTCTTTCTTTGAGCCTTGGAAAACGTTCATACATGTAGCTAATATCTTTTATAATCTCTTTCTTATTACGAGAGGTATATGCCCCTAGTTCTAAGTTTTCTTCAACTGTCATTTGCGCAAACACTCTTCTACCTTCAGGTACATGAGCCATGCCTTTTGTGATAAGTTGATGCGGCTCAATCTTTGTAATTGGCTGGTTTTTCAATAAGATACTGCCTGATTGACAAGGGACTATCCCTGATAATGTATTTAAGATAGAGGTTTTACCCGCTCCATTGGCTCCAATTAAAGTAACAATTTCTCCTTTTTTTACATCAAAAGAAATTTCTTTTAAAGCCTGTATATTGCCATATGATACATTGATTGCTTCTACTTTTAGCATCTTTACCCTCCCTCTAAGCTCCTAAATAAGCGCCTATTACTTTTTCATTTTGTTGGATTTCATCTGGTTTCCCTCTAGCAATGACCTGACCATAATCAATGACCACTAAGCGCTCACAAATCCCCATAACCAACTGCATATCATGCTC
The DNA here is from genome assembly GCA_051659885.1 of Cellulosilyticaceae bacterium. Lineage (GTDB taxonomy): Bacteria > Bacillota > Clostridia > Lachnospirales > Cellulosilyticaceae > JAVVPO01. Next base: position 13,280 of record JBOFPL010000039.1, on the reverse strand, counting down.
GATGAGTAAAATAGCAATTTTGAATTGGTCTCTGATTAAATCTATCGTTTCCATAAGTTCTTTGGTTTCATTAGGATTCATACCTGCAGCTGGTTCATCCAAAAGAAGTAATTTAGGATTACCTGCCAAAGCTCTTGCGATTTCTAACTTACGCTGTTTACCATAAGGTAAATTCATACTCAGGTCATCTGCATATTGGTCCAAATCAAATAGTTTAAGGAGTTTCATAGCTTCTTCTTGCAGCCATGCTTCTTCTTTTGCATAGCGTGGTAAATGGAGTAAACGTTCTAGGCAAGAATACTTTAAGCGATGATTAAAACCTACTTTTACATTGTCAATAACCGTCATGTCTTTAAAAAGACGGATATTCTGAAAAGTACGGGTAATCCCTTTCTGAGAGATTTGGTGCGTTTTTAAACGATGAATAGGCTCACCATTAAAAAGAATGCTTCCTTCAGTTGGGGTATAAACACCTGTTAGTAAATTGAAGACTGTTGTCTTTCCTGCTCCGTTAGGACCAATAAGGCCAACTAACTCGCCAGCTTCTATTTGTAGATTTAAAGAAGATACTGGCTTAATTCCTCCAAAAGTGACACTCATTCCTCGGACATCTAATATTGGCATGATTTACTCCTCCTTTCCTTGAGTTAGTGTTTTTTGTGCAAAAGTCTTCCAGCCTAACTTTTCACCAATGGTTTGCCAAGTTACACCTTTTGCTTTACAAATCATAACCCCAATTAATACTGCAGAATAGACCAACATACGATACTCTGAAAAAGCACGTAAAACTTCATTCAGCACGCCAAGTACAATAGCTGCTACAATGGTACCAAAGAGATTCCCCATTCCTCCTAATACAACGATAATGAGGTACTCAATAGAATATAAGAATCCAAAACTTGTTGGTGAGAGTACTTGATGGTAGTGTGCATAAAGGCTGCCACCCACTCCCGCAAAAAAGGCTGCAATAGCAAATGCTAATGTCTTATAATAAAAAGTTGAAATACCCGCACACTCTGCAGCAATTTCATTTTCTCGAATAGCAATAATACTTCTCCCTGCTCTTGATTTAATAATCCCATAAATTATTAGAACAACAATCACCATCACACTAAAACCTATTGTAAAGTAAATCCATATGCCTTGAATTGAGCCTATGGCAAATTGACTATACCCTGGAATACCTGATAACCCTTTGGCACCATTAGTAATTTTTAGGTTATTAATAACAATACGAATAATTTCCCCAAAACCTAATGTAATAATGCCCAGATAATCTCCTCTTAGCCTAAGGGCTGGAATTCCTATAATAATTCCAATCATAGAAGCGAGTAATCCACCGCCTATTAAACCAATTGGAAATTCAATCCACATAGGTAAATCTAGATTTAAAGTAATAATAGCTGAGGTATATGCACCTACGGCCATGAATCCTGCATGCCCCAGTACAAGTTCTCCAAGGTACCCGGTTACCAAAGCAAGTGAAACAGCTAATATAATATTAATGAGAATAGAAATAATAACACCTGTAATATATGTATCAATTAGACCGAGTACCATCCCAACTAATAAGAAGAGATAGGCACCTAAAATTCCGCCTATAAAAGTTAATTTTTTTGTTTTCAACTTTTTTCACCTACACTTTCTCTCGCACATTTTTACCTAATATGCCTGAAGGTTTAACTAGTAACACAATAATGAGGACAAGGAATAAAATAGCATCTGACCAAAGGGAAATACTTGGCCAAAAAGCTGATAAAAACCCTTTGCTTAAACTTTCAATGATTCCTAATAAAAAACCTCCAATCATTGCACCTGGAATAATACCAATACCTCCCAATACAGCAGCAATAAAGGCCTTTAGACCTGGCATCACACCCATTAAAGGGGAAATCTGAGGATAAGCAATTGCAAATAAAATACCTCCCATGGCTCCAAGCGCAGACCCTATGGCAAAAGCCGTAGAGATCGTACGATTAACAGAAATCCCCATAAGTGCTGCCGCATGCGCATCTTCTGATGAAGCTCTCATTGCCTTGCCTAATCGTGTGTACTTAATAAATAGATGAAGACCAATCATTAATAAAATCGCTAATGTTACTGTAATCATCATAATTCCACTGATTTGTAATTGTCCAATTTCCAATGGCTTGATTGAAAACGATGGAAAAGGTAAGGCATTGGCCCCAAAAGCGATTGTAAAAAGTGTTTCCAAGAAAAAGCTCACCCCTATAGCAGTAATTAACGCCCACATACGAGGAGCTTTTCTAAGTGGCTTATAAGCAATTTTTTCAATGGCCATACCAAATATGCTACAAAATATCATAGCCACTATAATTGCTACCACTAATGGTAGTTTTACAACTGTCATTAAGAAGAAGGCAACATATGCTCCTACCATCATAATATCTCCATGCGCAAAATTGATGAGTTTAACAATCCCATATACCATGGTATAACCTAATGCAATCAAAGCGTAAATACTCCCTATATGAAGTCCATTAATTAATTGTTGGACTAATAATGTTCCGTAATCCATAACGTAACTCCCTTCTATTGATTATCTATTTCTTTACATAACACCTTATAAAAGCTATAAAATTTCTCGGTAGGACTTCCCACCGAGAAATTAAATGCTTATTTAGGATCTAATTTTTTAAATAGCGTATTTTGGCCTGCTTTGATTTCAATAACAGCTACACTCTTAACAGGGTTACGTTCTTCATTAAAAGTAATATGACCTGTTACACAATCAAGATCTGTTGCTTGCATCGCTGCTACGACTGCTGCTGATTCTGTTGTGCCTGCTGCTTGCATTGCTTCTAATAAAATTCTTGCTGTATCGTAACCTAGTGCAGCAAAAGCATTTGGTGCTTCTTTATATTTATTCGTATAGTTTGTAATAAAATCTTGTACCATCGGACTTTCATCTTCTGGTGTATAGTGATTAATAAAATAACTTCCTTCAATAGAATCTGGATTATTCGCTGCTTGAGTGGTTACACCATCCCATCCATCTCCACCAATTAAGGTAGCTGTAATACCAATCTCACGTGCCTGAGCAGCAATGAGGGCAATCGTTTCATAATAATCTGGGATAACAATTACATCTGGATTAGCATTTTTAATGTTCGTTAAGAAAGGTTTAAAGTCAGTATCTGCACCACTATAGCTTACCTCCGATACGATTTGGCCACCACTTGCTGTGAACTGTTCTTTGAATGCTTCTGCAATTCCTACAGAATAATCACTTTCATTATTGGTCATAATAGCAGCTTTTTGAGAGCTTAAATCTGCTGATGCAAATTGTGCTAAGAGTTCACCTTGTGTAGGATCTATGTAACATGCTCTAAAGATATTTGATCCAATAGATGTAATCCCAAGTTTAGTCCCTGTTGGTGTAATCATTGGAATCCCTTTTTCAGCTGCAAGATTAGCAATTGTTTCTGTTGTACTACTTATATCTGAACCGATAAAAGCAACTACTTTATTACTATCCACTAATTTTCTAAAAGCATTAGAAGCATCTACTTGAGAACCCTTGTTATCTTCTAATAAAAGTTCTATTTGTTTATCTAAAATGCCTCCAGCGGCATTATACTCTTCGATAGCCAGCTTCGCCCCATTACTCGCTGCTATTCCATACTGTGCTAAGTCACCTGTTAAAGCAAAACTTGCTCCAATTTTTATGGTATCGCTATTCGCTGAAGCGCTACATCCTGAAAGTGTAGCCATAGCCATTACCACTGCAATACCCATTGTAATGATTTTTTTGATTTTCATAATAATCTCCTCCAAATTTCTTTCTTAAATGAAATTATAATACCTTTAAATTTCATTTTCAAGAATTATTTATGGAAATATTAAAGTTTTTTATAGCATTTAAATAAATAATTGAATTTATTTGTTTTAAAAAAATCATTATGCTACAAATTTCCTTTTTTTGTATTTTCACTTATGTAAACTCTCTTTTTTTTAAAGGACTGTTTTTATTCCCTTTTTTAGTGTAGTATAAACCATAGAAAGGAAGATAAATAAATGCATACACATATTAACCGCTTAGGAGAGGCTCCCTCTTGGCTAAAAGAGGAAAGAGCGTTCTTAGATATTGAAACAACAGGATTATGTAAACAAACTCATACTATCTATTGTATTGGTTTGCTTATTCAAGAAAACAATCAACTTATACTTCATCAATGGATGATTGACACCCCAGATGAAGAAAGGTTGCTTCTCCAGACTTTTTTACAAGCTTTGGAAGACATAAAGACTCTGATTACCTATAGTGGTAAACAATTTGATTTGCCTTTTTTAATAGCTAGATTACTAGTTCATGAACTGAATCCTTTAATGTTAGAAAATAAGGTTCATCTTGATTTAAAAAAGCTTAATCTTTTTTCTTATTTTTTAAAAACTAATCGGATTAAACGTGAAGCACTGGAGCATCTTTTTGGCTTTCAACGTACATTAGAAAGTCAAGGACGAGAGCTAGTCAAAATGTATACCCTTTATCAAGCCACTCACGGTCCTGCACATCAGCAGGTACTGCTTACTCATAATAAAGAAGAATTAATGAGTTGTTACACTTTCTATGAGATTTATTATATGTTTAGTCAACTCAGCTATCTACATCTTTCGACTTGTACACTAAGCCCTGAAGTTATTGAACTTATTTTTATATTGCCTACTACTTTTTCCAACTCAAGTGAGGTCCTGTTAGAAAACTTTTCACTCACTTGGCAAACAAATAGGCTTACTGTAAGGCTCTATCCTCAAGTCCTTACCCTTAGAAAGTATTTAACACCTGCAAAAGACTATGTCTACATCCCAAGTCAAAATCAAATTATGCATAAATCCGTAGCACAATTCATTCCTAAGGCCTTTAAGGAAAAAGTATCTAAAGCAGACTGTTATATGACTCAATCGGGTACTTATATTGGAATTTCTGATGTGACATTATTAGATTACCCCATTTGGTATGATGACACTCAATCCCCTTTTATAGCCTATCAGCAAACACTTACAGAAGAAGACATCTGGAAACTCATAAAGCCAAAAATCACCCCAAGAATCTAATTCTTGAGGTGATTTTTATTGTTTTTTATAAAAGAATACTTGGTGTGGGGACAGATCATACTGAGCAGAAGCAATAATTTGTTCTGTGCTTCCTACAAAAAGTACACCTTCTGACTTCAATGATTTACTAAATTTTTGATAAATCTCTTGCTTACTTTCTTCTGTAAAGTAAATTAAGACATTGCGACAAACAATCAAATCTAAATCAGGTGGATAGGAGTCTTTGAGTAAGTTATGTTGTTTAAATTGAATACATTTTTTAAGTTCTTCCGAGATTTGATACATCTGCCCTACTTGTGTAAAGAATTTTTCTTTAAGTGGTTTAGGAATATTGGTTAAATGTCTATCAGCATAAACCCCTTCTTTGGCCTTTTTAAGAATTTCTTTATCAAGGTCTGTAGCAGTAATTTGTATACGATTTAATGGAACATACTGTGAAAGAAGCATAGCCAAAGAATAAGGTTCATCCCCACTGGAACAAGCAGCACTCCAAATTTTTATCATTCCAGTCTTTTTCAATAATCCAGGAATAATCTCTTTTTCTAAAATTTTCCATTGTGAGGGATTTCTAAAAAACTCAGATACATTAATCGTGATATAACTTAGAAAATCCTCTAGTGCTTGCTTATTAGTTTTTAAAAGGATCATATAACTTTTATAATCTTCGCATTGGTTTTTACGAATAAAAGCCTCTATACGCCTTTTCATTTGGTTTTCCTTATAAGCATTTAAATCAATGCCAGTAAGTTTAAAAATTTCTTGCTTAAATCCTGTATATTCCATTATGTCCCCCTTTAATGTCTTTTATTATAGCTCTCCAAGTTTTTGAACAGCTTGGATAATTTCTTCAATAATATCTGAAGGTGCAGAAGCCCCTGCAGTAATTCCTATTTTTTTACAGTCTTTAAAGAATTCTAGTTCTAATGTTTCTACATTTGGAATGCAGTGTGTATTAGGACATTCTTTTTTACAAATTTCATAGAGTTTTTGTGTATTAGAGCTATAGCTGCTGCCAACCACAATCATCCCCTCTACTTGTTTAGCAATCTCTAATGCTTCATCTTGTCTTTCTTTAGTAGCATTACAGATAGTGTTAATATATTCATAAGTATAGCCCTTAGCTGTTAAGTGATTAATAATTTCCTCTACTACTTGTTTTTTATAAGTTGTTTGAGAAACTACTAAATATTTTTCATTTGGATCAAGTGATACTAATTTTTCATCTTGAACATCTTGAATAATCACACACTCGTTATTTCCCCATCCATTAATACCTATAATCTCCGGATGAGTATCATTTCCTACTAAAAGAATTTTGTATCCTTGATTAAAATACTTTTGAACAAGCTTATGAATTTTAGTAACATAAGGGCATGTTGCATCAACAATTTGTATATTTTTTTGTTTGGCTTCTTCATAAACATCTAAAGCTACACCATGTGAACGAATGATTAGTGTATCTACTTCATTGTCCCCTATTGTTTCTATCGGCGAAATTCCTTTATTCTTTAGCTTATTAACCACTGAATCATTATGAATAATAGGTCCTAATGTAAAAGTAGGTTTTTCACTTGTTGTATTAAAAGCTAAATCAACCGCACGCTTTACACCAAAGCAAAATCCAGCTGTTTTTGCAATAATTATTTCCATTTTCTTATCTCCTAGCTAAGTCGTTGTGCTAACAACACTTTAATGCTTTCTACAATATCTGTTATAGTTAAAGAAGTGGTATCAATTTCAACCGCATCTTCTGCTTTTTTGAGTGGAGACACTTCGCGATTAGCATCTTGATAGTCTCTCTCTTCAATTTCTTGGAGGATTTGAGTAAAATCAGCTTCTATTCCTTTTTGACGATATTCTAAACATCTTCTTTCTGCTCTTTCTTTAGCTGAAGCTGTTAAGAAAATCTTTAAAGTCGCATGAGGTAAAACAACCGTTCCAATATCTCTACCGTCCATTACAACAGAGGTCGATTTTTGCATATCTCTTTGCATCTCTACAAGTGCTTCACGCACTTTAGAATAAGTAGCTACCTTTGAAGCTGCAGTAGCTACATCTTGTGTACGAATAGCTAGGCTTACATCTTCCCCATTTAGATAGATATTTTGCATACCATTGGTATATTTAATCTCAATACGGATATTTTTTAAAAGCTGATTAACTTCCTCTTCTTGAGTATAGTCTTTTCCTGCCATCATACTTGCAAGTCCTACTGTACGATACATCGCTCCTGTATCAATATAAATGCAACTTAAATCTTTTGCTAATTCTTTTGCAATTGTACTTTTTCCTGCTCCAGCAGGTCCATCTATAGCAATTGAAAATCTATTCATTACACTTCTTCCCTCTTTTCCTTTAAATCCGGTCTTAATCTAGCAGCTTCTCTTAAATATTGGTGTTTAACCGTTTGCTGAGTTAACCTGCTGGTTTCTAAATGCATAGCCAGTCTAATACACATGCGAAGAGAACCTTCAACATGCATTTCTTGCATACACATCAAAGCAGCGCTAGTAATCCCTAATTCCCTAGCCCCTACTGCTGGATAAACAGCTGTAAGATCAGAAGTCCCTGTAAATAGAATCTCAATGATTTCATCTTCTTGTATAGCATTCGCTTCTAATACAGCTTGTATAAGCTCTTTGGTTCCATCTAAAATGGCTTCTTTTGTGTTCTCTGACACAGTAATGGCTCCTCGAATAGCAACCATTGGCATAGTGTATCCCTCCTATTCATTAATCACATTTTTCTTTAGTTGGTGCTCCTGATGGGTTAGGATTCATAGCATCTCTCGTATCATCATATACTTCGTATTCCATCCATACACTTTCAAGGTTTTCTAAATTAGTAGCAATTTCATCTTTCTTTTTCAAACTTATTGCTACAATTAATGCATTGATAATACTTAATGGTGCTACAAGTGAATCAACAAAAGAAATCATTTCACTTCTACCAATTAATGTATAATCTGCATATTGAGCAATTGGTGAAATCATACTATCTGTAATAGAAACAACTGTTGTTCCTTTATTACGCGCAAACTCTAAAGCTTTTAAAATTCTTTTAGAGTATCTTGGGAAACTAATTCCAATGACAATATCATCTTTATCAATACGATGCATGATTTCAAACATCTCGCTAATACTGTTGGTATTAATCAGTTTGACATTACTAAAAATAATATTAAAATAAAATCCTAAAAAGTTAGCTAGTCCAGCACAGCTACGTACTCCTAGGATATAAATCGTTTTTGCCTTTAAAATACTTTCAACTGCTTTATCAAATACTTCTTCATCAACATGTTCAATAGTGTATCTAATTTTTTCTTCATCTGTTTGAAGTACACTACGTAGTACATGATTGGTATCAATACGGTCAGTCGTTACTTCTAATCTTTGCATAGCTGTTAATTTACTTTTTACAAGTTCTTCTAAAGCTTCTTGAAACTTTGGGTAGCCATCATAGCCTAACTCATTAGCAAAACGAACGACAGTCGATTCACTTACACCTACAATCGTTCCTAATTTAGCCGCTGTTAAAAATACAGCCTTTTCGTAATGCTCTAGGATATAATTTGCAATTAACTTTTGACCTTTACTTAGCTTAGGCATACTTTTTTTAATTCTATGAATTAAATCATTTTTACTCATCTTTATTTCCTTCCATCCTTATATTCATACTTTCCCTAATACAATTATATAAGAAATTTACTTTTTGACAATGTTATTTTAAGAGTTTTACCCAATATTATCGAAAAAATGAGGCCAGTTGACTCACTGACCTCATTTTTTGCCTTTATTCTTATTGAATTTGCTCTTTGATGACTGCTTTTGCTTCATTCAAGGCTTCTGCAATTTTACTACCATCTTTTCCACCAGCTTGTGCCATGTTTGGTCTTCCACCACCACGACCATCTACAACTGGTGCAATTCTAGAAATGATATTTCCTGAGTGAGCCCCTTTAGCCATTGCTTCTTGAGTTGCCATAGCTACTAGACTTACTTTATCCTCTGTATGAGAAGCTAATACTACAATACCTACTTTATCTTTTAAAGTATCTCCCATGCTTCTTAATGCATTCATGTCCATACCGTCAAAGTTAGCAACTAATACTTTGATACCATTTATTTCTTCTGCTTGATTGAGTACTTCACCTGCTTCAGCTTTGGAAATCTGTGCTTTAAGCTTTTCATTTTCTTTTTGAAGTGCTTTTGTATCATTTACAAGCCCTTCAACTTTTTTTGCAAGTTCTGCTTTATTTGCTTTGATTGTTTTAGCTACTTCAGCGATGGTTGTTTCAAGTCCTTGGTAGTAATTAAGTGCGCCACGACCTGTTACAGCTTCAATACGTCTAACGCCTGCTGCTACCCCTGTTTCAGAAATAATTTTAAATGTTCCTACTCCAGCTGTATTTAATAAGTGAGTTCCGCCACAAAGCTCAATAGAGTAATCCCCCATGTTAACTACGCGTACAGTCTTACCATATTTTTCTCCAAAGAGTGCCATTGCACCCATAGCTTTTGCTTCGTCAATAGATGTTTCTTTGATTGCTACTGGAAGTGCTTCTAAAATCTTTTCATTTACAAGATTTTCGATTGCTGTAATTTGATCTGCTGTAAGTGCCTCAAAGTGTGTATAATCAAATCTTAAACGATCTTTTGTTACGTTTGAACCTGCTTGCTCCACATGAGACCCTACTACTTCACGTAAAGCTTTTTGAAGTAAGTGTGTTGCTGTATGATTACGTGATGTATCCATACGTGAAGCTGTATCTACTGTAAATGCTCCTGTTTGTCCTTGTGCAACATGACCTTCTACTACTTGACCATGATGTACAATTTTTCCACCTATTGCTTTAGTTGTATTGGTAATTGCTACTTTTCCTGTAGTTGTTGTAATGGTTCCATGGTCACCAGCTTGCCCACCACTCTCAGCATAGAAAGGTGTACGAAGAGAAACGATTGTTACACTTTCACCTTCATGTGCTTCTGCTAATAATGCTGTGTCATTTGTAAGGTAATCAATTGTTGATTCTACTGTTGTATCTACTTGACCTACAAATTCAGAGCTTACAGCTGCATCAATCTTATGGTAAACTGTTTCATCACTTCCCATATAAGTTGTTTCGCCTTGTGCATTTCTTGCACGCTCTCTTTGTTTTTCCATTTCAGCTGTAAAGCCTTCTTCATCTACACTCATACCTTTTTCTTCAAGGATTTCACGAGTTAAGTCAATTGGGAAGCCGTAAGTATCATAAAGTTTAAAGCAAGATTCCCCACCTAATACTTTTTCGCCTTTTGCTTCTAATTCATCAATATATCCTTTTAAGATTCCAAGACCTTGTTCAATCGTTTCATTGAAGTTTTTCTCTTCTACTGAAAGTGATTTTAAGATGTAATCATATTTTTCAGCGAGTTCTGTGTATTCATGCTTAGAGTTTTCTACTACTGTTTCAATAAGTGGTTGTAAGAATAAACCTTCAATACCTAACAATTTTCCGTGTCTGATTGCACGTCTAATTAATCTTCTTAAAACGTAGCCACGCCCTTCGTTAGAAGCTCTTACTCCGTCAGATGACATAAAGGTTGCTGAACGAATATGGTCTGTAATAACACGAATAGAAATATCTTTCTTTGGATCTGATCCATATTGTACACCTGCGATTTCACATACGTGATCACGAATCGCTTTGATTGTATCTACATCGAAGATAGAAGTTACACCTTGCATCATTGCTGCAAGTCTTTCAAGTCCCATACCTGTATCAATATTTGGATTTGGAAGTGGTGTATATGTGCCATCTTCATTTCTGTTGAATTGTGTAAATACTAAGTTCCAGAATTCAAGATAACGGTCACAATCACATCCTACTGTACAGTTTGGACTATCACAACCAAATTCTGGTCCTCTATCAAAGTAAATCTCTGAACATGGTCCACATGGTCCAGTAATCCCTACTTCCCAGAAGTTATCTTCTTTACCCATATAAAAGATTTTTTCTTTGGCTAAACCAATTTGCTTGTGCCAAATTTCAGCTGCTTCTTCATCTTCCTCATAAACAGAAACATAAAGTTTTTCTTCTGGAATACCTACAACTTCTGTTACAAATTCCCATGCCCATGCAATAGCTTGCTCTTTGAAATAATCTCCAAATGAGAAATTCCCTAACATCTCGAAGAATGTACCATGTCTAGCTGTTTTACCGATATTTTCAATATCTCCTGTACGAATACATTTTTGACAAGTAGTTACTCTTTTTGATGGAGGTGTTTCTTGTCCTGTAAAGTATGGCTTAAGTGGCGCCATCCCTGCATTAATAAGTAATAAGCTGTTATCATTTTGTGGTACTAATGGAAAGCTTTTCATTCTTAAATGATTTTTTGATTCGAAGAACTTAAGATACATTTCTCTTAGTTCGTTAAGACCATAATTTTTCATGTGTGTCCTCCTAAAATATATTTATATTAATTAGTTTAATATCTGAGTTGATTCTGATGCACGATATATTCCTCTAAGCAGAGATCTAATCGCTTCATTTTTTTTGCATGATTAATACCTACGTAGCGATAATGATATGGCTTATATTTTATCCCTGTCACAGCAACTTTATGTCTAGGGTAGCGTAAGACAAAACCATAGTCACTACTCCTTTTTAGCATCCATCTCATCTGCTGTGTTTGTTCAAAAGTATCTATAGGATAATCCTCTGTATCTAATGCTGCAACACTTACATCTATCGCCAACCCCAATTGATGTTCACTCCACCCTGGTGGTGTAATGAGTTTTTCAGTTTCCTCTAGAGCAACTTGTCGGTCTCTTCGTTGATAAAGTGTCTGCTTAAATGTTTTATTATATAACATTTTTTGATATTCATAAGATCTATAACCACTTACAATTTTCAGTGAAGAAAAACCATTTTTTTGTAACTCTCGATTGAGTTCATAAAATTGATAGTATGCTTCTTCCATAATCCAAGTATTCGCTATTGGTTCATACATTAAACCCATTGGGATATATTTTTTATCTAATGGGTTTGCTTTGCTGACGATTCTAAGTCTATCCATCTATTTTCCCCCTCTGCCAAATGCATTTTAGGACAAAATAAAAAACCTCTATCCCAAAATTAGGGACGAGGCTTCTCGCGGTACCACCCTAGTTATACCTCCTTGTGAGGCATCTCTCTAGAATTGTTAACGGGAATCACCCGTATATCTCTACTTATGTTCAAGATATCCACTCCAAGGCTGCTTCTACAAACAGGTATTAGAAAACTCTCACCCTTATTTTCCTCTCTGGAAATCCTTATCTGTATACTCTTCCTCTTCAATGTGTTTATAATTATGTATATACTTAGCATAGCTTGTTATATTCTTATTTATGATACGATTATATGTAATGTTTTCCTATTTGTCAATAATCATTAAACATAATTCTCTAGCGACGCTTAAAAATCGCTAGAGAATTTGCTTTACATCCTATCTTTTAGTTTATGGTTAGTCATATCGATCATTTGACGTCCTTTTTTGACAAGTTCTTTTTTTTGACTATTAGTAGCAAGTACATAAGCTGCTCCTAATACACCTAGTGTTCCTCCAACAACAGCCCCTGTAACAAATCGATTCATATACATAGAAAATCGCCTCTTTCTCTATTTTGATAATGATACTCTATGTTTTATTGTGTGCGTATTTGCTTGAAAACATACAAAAAAACAAGACCAATCGTCTTGTTTTTTTGTATGTTAATTATTGACTCGAAAAAGCTTGTGGCATCTCTTGTAATTTAACTTCAATCGTATGTTTAGAGGATCCTCTAATGAATTTAATCCCTACAAGATCTCCTACTTTTTTATTCGCAAGAATTTTTTTAAGTTCATCCATTGTAGTTATTTTTAGTTCATCAAATTCCAAAATAATATCGCCTGGTTTTAATCCACTAAGTTCCGCACTACTTCCTGGAACAACTTGCATAATTAAGATACCTACGGGAATTTCATAAAATTTCCCTAGTTCTTCTGTTAAATCCTGCCCCATAATGCCTAGGCTTGGTCTCACAATGCGTCCTTTTTCCATTAGTTCACCGACAATAGGCATAACTTCGTTCATCGGTAAGGCAAAACCCATACCTTCAATCGTACCATCTACAAGTTTGATGGTATTAATTCCAATAACTTCTCCAGTTGGCCCTACTAAAGCGCCTCCACTATT
>JBOFPL010000038.1:0-14210 GCA_051659885.1 Cellulosilyticaceae bacterium | reverse complement strand
TCAGGAGATATTGGATTAATTATGGCTAGGCGGATGGTATTTGAGGGAGCTAAAGTACAAGGTGTAGTAGAACTTATGCCTTATTCAGGGGGACTTAAGAGAAATATTGTACAGTGTTTGAATGATTATAATATTCCTTTGAAACTTTCTCATACTGTAATACAAATTCATGGTAAAGAGAGAGTAATAGGAGCAACTATAGCTCAGGTAGATGAGAATCTACAACCTATCTTAGAAACACAAGAATATATAGCGTGTGATACGATATTATTCTCTGTAGGGTTATTGCCGGAAAATGAACTCTCTAGGTTAGCTGGTTTAGAAATAGGTATTACAGGAGGTCCTGTAGTAGATGAAAATATGCAGACGAATAAACCAGGGATATTTGCTTGTGGTAATGTACTGCATGTACATGATTTGGTGGATTTTGTGACAGAAGAAAGTTATGCGGCAGCAGAAGGAGCTGTGCAATATTTGAAAGGTATAAAGGATAAGGAAGACTATATGCCTATTCAGGTAGGTGAGGGGATTAGGTATACAGTTCCAACACAAATCAATAAAAAAACAACGCGAAAAGAAATAGATATTAAATTTAGGGTAAATAATGTTTACAAAAAATCTAAAATAAATATCTATATTGATAATCAAGTTATAAGTTCAAAAAAACATCGTATTGTAGCACCTGGAGAGATGCAAAAAATAACTTTGGAAAAAGAACAAATTACACAGTTAAAAGAAGCAAATAGTATAATGATTAAAGTAGAAAGGGGATAATCAAGTGGAGATGATTTGTATCAATTGCCCGATGGGATGTGTGATGCAAGTGGAAGTAAATGGAGCGTTCATTAAAGTATCTGGTAATACATGTCCTAAAGGAAAAATTTATGCAGAAAAAGAATGTACTAATCCAACACGAATTGTAACAACTTCTATCAAAGTAGAGGGAGGACAGCTAGATGTGGTATCTGCAAAAACTCAAAGGGATATCCCTAAAAATAAGATATTTGATGTCTTATTAGCTACAAAAACGATAAAGGTAAAGGCACCTATTGAAGTTGGAGAGGTTCTTGTCTACGATATTGCAGGAACAGGAAGTAATCTTGTAGCAACAAAGAAGATTAGCATTAAGTAAACAAGCATATTTTGCCCCACTATGACATATCTATCTTATAGAAAATATACAAGCTATAGGAAAAGGAGTATGCCATGGAGGGGTTTTTATTAATCTTTTTAAGTATTGTATTAGAAGCGATACCCTTTGTTATGATTGGGGCGCTCATTTCATCATTGATTCACTTATTTATTTCAGAAGAAACAATTACTAGAATTATGCCAAAAAATAAATTTTTAGGGCTTATAGCTGCAGGAATTATGGGTTTTGTTTTTCCAGTTTGTGAGTGCGCCATCGTGCCTATTGTTAAAAGACTAATTAAAAAAGGCGTGCCAGTAGATGTAGCTATCACATTTATGCTTGCGGTACCTATTGTTAACCCAGTAGTATTGGCTTCCACGTATTATGCTTTTGGTAACAATCCTAATATGATGATTTTAAGAGGAGCTGGAGGGCTTTTAGGAGCTGTATTAATAGGCTGGATTGTAGGACGAGTTGTAAAAGGTGAAGAAGTAATGAAAGATGCCCCCAAAAAAGCTGTAACTAAAAAAACAGCTAGGGCAAGAAGTTTAAAAAGACCAGCAAAAGAAAAAAAGAGACAAGGACTATGGGAGACTACACAAAGTATCATTATACATACCAGCAGAGAGTTATACAGTGTAGGAAGATTTTTGATAGCGGGAGCATTTCTATCAGCGATCATGCAAAACTTTGTACCTAGAGAATGGATACTATCTGTAGGAAATAATGAGATTTCCTCTATTTTAGTGATGATGTTTATGGCTTTCGTCCTTTCACTTTGTTCAGAGGCAGATGCATTTATTGCAAGAACTTTTGCAAGCCAGTTTACTACAGGATCTATTTTAGCTTTCCTAATTATGGGACCTATGATAGATATCAAAAATACATTAATGCTAAGCAGTGGTTTTAAAACTAAGTTTATTATCAAGTTAGTAACTATTATAGGGATAGTTTGCTTTGTGATAGCTATAGGCGTTAATGCGTTAGGGGTGACTCTATGAAAAAGATTAATATGAATGAATTTGTATGGTTTGGAATCTTGGTAGGATTTGCAGGATACATTTATTATTTGTTTGATACAGAAAAGATGAGTGCATATATTCATCCTAAGATGCATAACTATGTTTTTATTGCCATGATTATTTTCATTATTTTAGCGATTGTACAAGTAGGACAAATTTTTAATGAAAAGAGGAGTTCGGATATTAGATGGGGTAACTTTATGTTTATTATTCCTTTGTGGTTAGTCATAGTAGTAGATCCAACACAAATAGGAATACAGACCCTAAGCAATAAAGGGTTAGTAATTGATGGGTATTACCAAGAGCAAGAAATTAACATTCATGCTCATAACACTCCAGAAGCACAAAAATTTAAATACGTATTAGAAAGTGTAGATAGAGATTTGGAAGGTATGACTGGTAAAGAGATTGAATTAGAGGGATTTGTATATAAAAGTGAAATCTGTAAAGAGAATCAATTTATTTTATCAAGGCTGGTTATGAGTTGTTGTGCAGCGGATAGTTGGATTCAGGGAATTAGGTGTGAATGGGAAGGTAGTAGCTATTTGACAGAAAATCAATGGGTTAAAGTAAAGGCGATTGTAAAAGATGTGCCACATTATGATAAGGAAAAAGGGAAGAGTAGTAATATACCTTTATTAAAAATACATCATATTCAACCTATAGATAATCCATCAGATCCCTATATTTATTATTAGATATTCATAAAATGTTGAAAGAATAACTGGTTTAATATACAGTTTATATATTTAAAAAATTATGATAATATATAATAGTAGATAAAATTTTAGTAAATTTACTCGGAGGATAATCAATGACTAATATTGTATTTATTTTAATTGATGATATGGGATGGAAAGATCTAGCCTGTTATGGAAGTACTTATTATGAGACACCTTGCATAGACAAGCTAGCTAAACAAGGCATGCTATTTGATAATGCTTATGCAGCGTGTCCAGTATGTTCACCAACCAGAGCGAGTATCATGAGTGGTAAATATCCAGCAAGGGTAAAAGTAACAGATTGGATAGGAGCAAGTGCGAAAGGAAAGTTGATAGATGCTCCTTATGTAGATCATTTACCGTTGGAAGAAAAGAGTTTAGCCAGTAGTTTAAAAGAGCAGGGATATGCAACGTGGCATGTAGGAAAATGGCATTTAGGTTCTAGTGAATATTATCCAGATAAACATGGATTTGAGATAAATATAGGGGGAAATCATAAAGGGCATCCACATAATGGATACTTTAGTCCTTATCAACTAGAAAATTTGGAAGAGGGTCCTAAAGGAGAATACCTAACAGACCGGTTAACAGAGGAAAGTATTAGATTGATTAGAAATAGAGATAAGACAAAACCATTTTTCCTTAATTTATGGCATTATACTGTACATACGCCTGTTCAGGCGAAGCATGAGGATATTGAATACTTCAAGAAAAAAGCTAAGATGCTAGGTTTAGATAAGCAAGTTGCATTAGTAGAAGGTGAAAATTTCCCTTGTGATCATAAAAAAGAGCAGAGGGTTACTAGAAGAGTAGTACAGTCAGATCCTGCGTATGCAGCAATGATTTATAACTTAGATTGGAATATTGGAAGAATCATGCATGCATTAGAGGAGGAAGAGATCCTTAAAGATACCCTGGTTATTTTTACGTCAGATAATGGCGGGTTATCAAGTGCAGAGGGTTCACCAACTTGCAATGCACCTTTAAGTGAAGGAAAAGGGTGGATGTATGATGGAGGAGTAAGAGAGCCTCTTATTGCTTATTGGAAGGGAATGGTACCACCTGATAGTGTAAGTCATAGATTAGTGAGTAGCCCTGATTTTTATCCAACCTTATTGGATGTAGCTGGGGTATCTACTAGGCCAGATCAACATGTGGATGGAGAAAGTTTTTACAATGCTTTAATGGGAATAGGTGGACAAAGAGAAAATCCTATTTTTTGGCATTATCCTCACTATGGGAACCAGGGAGGAACGCCTTATTCAGCTATTAGACAAGGAAGATACAAATTAATTTATTTTTATGAAACCCAAAGTTATGAATTATTTGATGTAGTGGGTGATATAGGAGAAACTTATAATATTGTGGAGGAGTATCCATTTATAGCAGAAGGACTATTAGAAAAGCTTAAAGATTGGATAAAAGATGTACAAGGAGAAATACCAACTCATAATCCGGAATATGATCTATCACAAAATTCATAAGCAGTCTATAAAAATGTATAAATAAGTTTATATATATGAAAATGAGCTATAAAACTAGTTGGAAATCTAGTTTTATAGCTCATTTATTCATTAGGGCTAATAATTAGGCAACAGTCCCAATTATTCTGTAACAGCCTCTTTAGGCTCAACTTTAACCACATGTTCGAAGTAAA
The DNA here is from genome assembly GCA_051659885.1 of Cellulosilyticaceae bacterium. GTDB lineage: Bacteria > Bacillota > Clostridia > Lachnospirales > Cellulosilyticaceae > JAVVPO01. The sequence continues at coordinate 9,677 of JBOFPL010000038.1, read as the reverse complement.
CAGCCTTTCCGGAGAATAGGTCAATTCCTACAGCATACATTTGAGTAGTTGTTTCAAAATTAAGGATAGTTACGGAACCAGAACTACCTTTCTGATTAATTTCTAAATAAGTAAGTTCTTCGTCAGCAGGAACAAGCCCTGATTCATTTAAAAAAGTAGTAGCAGTAGCGATAAGATCAGTTTCTGCTAATTTCATTGGTTCAGCTTCTTCAGCTGGAGCAATGTTGATGATAAGTCCAGTAATATCTGTATTATCAGGTGTTAAAACACCACCATATCCAAGTAGTTGACCTTCTACAGGATCTTTTGTCTTATAGGCAGCTTGGAAGATATTTGCATGGTGTACATCTGTTTTTGGTTCTTCTTGTGATGGAATAAAACGTTTAAATGCATTATACTCATAAGTTAAATCAGTAGGTATAGTTACATTAAAATAAGTAGATACTTTTTCCTTAATTAGAGTATCCATTTGAGTGATAGTTTGAGTATCTGTAATATCCTCTGTTTTGGCATTTGCAGAACAACCAATGAGTGATAACCCAAGAGTTAGTATTAAAGACATCTTTAGTAATTTTTTCATTATTAAACACTCCCACATATAATATGACTTATAAAGTTAAATTACCTTTATAGTTTGCATTACAATATTATAGCATTATAAAAAGAAATTGTGTAGATGTTATAAGGTTTTTAGAACAAGTAAAAGAAGTATGATATAATAAAGGGATAGAATGGTTATTGGGAGGAAGTCAAATGTATAATGTAAAGACAATTAGATGTAATGAAGATTATAATGAAGCAGAAATTCTAGAGATAAAAAATTACCCATGGGAATGTACTTATAGACCGAGAACTTTTGCTAGATTAGTTTATGTAGAAGGTAAGGGGTTTGAATTAAAAATGTGGTGCTATGAAGAAAACCCAAAAGCAGTGTATCATAACCCAAATGAACCAGTACATACAGATAGTTGTATGGAAGCATTTATTAATTTCTATCCAGATCTGCAAGATAAGGGATATGTAAGTTATGAGATGAATGCCAATGGCGCATCCCATCATTCTTTTGGAACAGAAAGAAGTACCAGGGATTATGTAGTGAATTTAGGTTTCTCTCATCCAGTAGTAGATGTGGAAAGAAAAACAATAGATGAGGAAAGTATATGGGAAGTAACAACTTTCATTACACTAGAGCATATTCAAGCACTTTATGGTAAATCAGAGTTTAAAGTAGGGGATAAGCTTAGAGCTAATTTTTATAAATGTGGAGATAAGACAGAAAGTGCACATTTTGGAACATGGAATCCAGTAGTAGCACCTGGACCGGATTTTCATAGACCAGAATGCTTTGGAGAACTAATTATCAGCTAAAAATAAAAAATCCTAGAATTTCTAGGATTTTTTATTTTTATAGTGAAAATCACTACGTTTTTTGCTTATACGGATAGCTCCGATTAATAAATAAAGGATGATTAGAATCCAAATGAGATTACCTATTAAAGGTTGTAAAAAGGGTGAAATAATTAGTAAACAACCAGTAATCATATAGTAAGGGGCTATGACCCTAACCATGGATTTTTGTTGTTCGGTGGTAAGTATATAAGTCCCAGATATCACTTTGGTAAGTTTAGATATATGAATGAGATAGCCTCTAATTAAATAAATAATACCAATAATGATAAAAAGAAGTGACCAAATTTTTGTCATAAAAACCTCCATTAAGCATCATGTTGCTTTTAAAATAAGTATGATATAATTATATACTATATTGTAGAAAAATAAAAGAAATGGGTGGAGTTATGTTAATTGGGCGGGTAGAAAATATAGAAGCAGAAGTAGCAACGGTAACGATCAAAAGACAGGATATGTGTGGAGAATGTCATGCGTGTGAAGTGGTAGGAGAAGTAAAGGAGTGTAAAATTCAATGTCATAATGAATGTAGTAGCCAAAAAGGGGATTGGGTAGAGATTGAATTAGAGAATAAGTTATTTATGAAAGCTACGTTGATTATGTATGGCGTACCTTTAATAGGATTGCTGGTTGGATTGGGGGGAGGCTCGGTAGTAACTAATTTTATAGAAGTACAAGCTAAAGAAATTATAATAGCAGTATTGGGGATCATAGGAACAGCAATAGGGTTAGGAATAATTAAGATAAAAGAGAGAAAACAGAAGTATAAGAAACTCTTACCTAGATTAGTTAAAATACTGGAAAAATAGAAACATTTTAGGAAAAGAGAATACTATATAAGTAGAAATAGCACCTAAATAGGTGCTATTTCTCTTCAGAAAGATAAATAGGTTGAGCGTCAAACATATTTACCTCATTCATAAAAGCTTGTGCAGCCGACAAAACAGAATTAGGCTTTGAGGCAGTTTGACTAGTAGGCATGTTAATGGGTTTTGCAATATAAGTGGTAGAAGCTCTTTGTTCAGCAGGAGAAACTGTGGAACTAGAGTGTGTTGGGGAAGATATAGGCTGGGATGGCTGTGAGTAACTGGATTGAAATTGAGAACTGAAGGAGAGCCCAGCTAATAATAAATCTAATTCTGTATTGGGAAGAATATCCGGATGAATACCATCTGTATCAATAGAAGAAACAATAGCTAATCGTACCTTGTTAAATACAGTGGCATACATATGAGTTGCTTCAAGTGAAGAAGGACTTGTAGTGTAATAAATGTATTTAGCCAGATTGTTTTGTAAGGAAGCTTTGACAGGAGAGCTAAAGGATACCCCGATGTTTGTGGATAAAAGTGTATAAAGGGAATCATTATCTAAGTAATTAATCCACAGAAAACCAAGGTACTTAAAAATACAAGGGCTTCCCAATTGATTAGAGGTATAGAGTTGGGTAGATCTAGCTACTTGAGAATTAAAGTATAGTAGTTGGTAGTTACCATAAGTATCTTGAATATAAGTAATATGATATACATTGTCTATTAGACAGATATCAAAATCAATAATTGGAAATTCAGAGGATAGAAGTACAGAGGAGTAAACTCCAGAAGAAGAATAGCTAAGACAATTTAGTGAATAGGCATCAGATTGAGCTGTTATAAATAAAAGATAAATAATGCCATTTTGATAGAGGGATTTAACGGGAGTAAGAGGATTAAAGCTTGCTAATAAATGATCAATAGGACTTGGTCCATGATCAATTTGTTGATGTAAAAGTGAATAAGTGTTGGTATTGGGTCTTAAAGCGGTATAAAAAAGATGGAGTGAATCACCTAGTGAGTGAAGAATAAGATTAGAAAATTTATAAATATCTTTATTATCATCTAAGAGTAGAGTAGAGTGAGCGTGTGAGTCAATATAAGTATAATGGACGATTTGATTGCGGTTATTTTGGGCTACTACGTGAAGTGAATCATTAGAATCTAAAGTTGCAGTATAACAATTAGAAAGAGCAGGCTGAATTTGTAATGGTCTAGAAAAACCTGTAGAGTTAAAGAGCTGATAGAAAAGTCCTTGTCTAGGTTTATTATCTACAATAATAAATGAGTTTTTTGCATTAAGTAAAAAAGGCATAGAGACACCCTCCTTAGTGGTAGTAAAAAGTGCTTTTATATATAGATATTTAGAAAAAAATAAATTATACATAAATGTCACCATTCAATCAGAAATTCCATATTATAGTATTGAAAACGACATTTTATGATGCACCATGAGCAATCATTATAGGAGGTTTAATTATGAGCAAATGTTGTGGTAAAAATGAAAATAAATATTTCCAATGTGGCAACGCAGGAATTTGTGATATATGTCATCCATGTGAACAATCAGAACAAGTTAAAATAGGTTTATGTCCACCAATTGGTGAACCAAAATGTTTAACACTTATGGCACCAGTAGTATTTGATGAAAGCGGTATTAATTTATGCCGTGTAATTTCTCCAGAGCAACTAGTAGATGTTTGTCAAAATCCAACATCTAGAACAACAGATATTTTATTTGATGGTATAACTTCTGATGATTTACTCAATGCAGCACATCTTCAATTACAAGTTGTAGATGTAGATTTTAACTTTATTTGCCCAAAAAGCTGCAGATATTCAGAAATGAGACCAGGAAAAAATACTCCAAACTTAACAAGAGTAATCTTAAGAGACATCGATGTAACATTAGGTGTAAAAGTACTTGATCCTAATTGCAGAGTTTGCAAAGAAGGTATGATGACACTTAGATATTTACCAAGTGAAAACTGTCCAGGATATGATGAAGATACTAACCCAAGTAATATTGCATTTGATCTTTATACACCATATGGGGTATCATTTGCAGCAGAAAATCCAGCAGGATGTAATAAACTTGTACCAACTATTAATTATGTAGGCTATGTTTCAGCACAAGAATGTGATGGATGCACATGTGATGATGGTCAATATGAATACAGACATTTTAAAGGCAACAATAGTTTACAACAAGGAATTTCAGCTCAAGGTTTAGCAAAAGTTATAGGATCTGATGGAGAATGTATTGCAATAGGTATTACACTTTACTTTAAAGTTGTTTACTTTGTACAGTATAAATTCAAACATGAAGGTATTTGTGTACCACCAAAAATGACTGCAATTGGTACGACAGAAACAAGTAGCTGTAAAGTATTCTGTGAGGGAGATTTGTTAGAGCAAACAATCAAACCATTAAATACTTGCTGTGAACCAAAAACACTTAAAGAAGAAAAATGTGGATGCTGCCCTCCTAATATTTTAGGACTTGGATCTAAATGTAAATGTTAATTAAATATAGCCCTACCTTAATGGTAGGGCTATATTTTTTGACGTTTTTTCCGGAAGAGAAGTGGGATAAGTGCAGAGAGGATAATAGCAGCAGCAATAACTGCAGACATTTGAAAAGTAACCAATGCATATTCCAAGGCTTTAGTATACTCAGCAAAAAGTAAAGAGTACATTGTACGATATAAGCCTACTCCTGGTACTAGCGGTATAATGCCTGCAATTAAAAAAACAGTGACAGGAGCTTGTCTTTGCTTAGCTAAGAAATAGGATGACTGAGCAACGACTAGAGCGGCTACAAAAGTAGATAAAACATCAGAATATGACATGCGAACACCTAGTATATAAATAATCCAGCCGATAGCACCTACTAGACCACAAATCATAATATGCTTTCTTTGAACATTAAAAAGAATAGAAAAACCTATAGTCGCAATAAATGCACTGAATAAATGAACAGTTAGACTTGTCATTATAAGATCCCTCCTAAATATAAACCGATGCTCATAGATACACCTACTCCAGCAGCGATGGCGATAGCAATAAAAAGAGCCTCAGCACCTCTAGACATGCCTGAGAGGAGTTCGTCTCCTATTGTATCTCGTACGGCGTTAGTAAAGGCAAGGCCTGGAACAAGTGGCATGATACCACCAATTACAATAGGTTCAATATTAACCGAAGCTTTAAAGATAAAGGAAGAAATAACAACCATTCCACCTACTAACATAGAAGCTAAAAATAAACTAAAGTAATTAACAATTTCTTTTTTTCTTAAATGATCTTGAAGAAAAGCTACACAAACTCCTAATAAAAAGGCGAGTATGAATTCTAATATTTTTCCATCAAACATTAGAGAAAATGAAGCGGCGGTAATTCCAGTAGTGACTATTTTAATTCTTGGAGAATATGCAGGGAGATGATCGATATCATCTAGTTTACAAATAGCTTCATCTAGGCTGAGTAATCCTGTTACATAGTCTCTAGAAAGTTGATTGATAGCTTCTATCTTATCCAGTCTAGTAGAGCGATTTTTGATGCGAGAGACAGTTGTACAAAGTGGGAAAGTTTCATCACCTATAGTTGTAGTAATTCCAGTAGGGGTTACAAATGTATCTACTTTGGAATAATGATGTGAGGATAAAATGCGAACAATTGTATCTTCTACACGATAAGTCTCTGCGCCACTTTTAAGCATAATTTCACCAACCCTTACTGCGAATGTAAGGATAATTTCATGATTATAATTATTTTTCATGATACATACCTTTTTGTCCTTATAATAATTTAAGTTAAGTATACAACGTTAGGAATAAAGGTGTAAAGATGATGAAAAAATTTAAAACTAGGATAAAATTTTAAATTAAAATTAAATATCTTGAAAAATAAAGAATAATGATGTTAATATATAAGGAAGTTGCAAATTCAAGGAAGTAAGAATATAAAAGGGGGATATTAATGAAAAAATTAATGCTTGGGAACGAAGCAATTGCAAGGGGTGTGTATGAATCAGGAGCTACAGTAGCTGCTGCTTATCCAGGAACCCCTAGTACAGAAATTACAGAGCATATTGCTAAGTATGATGAGATTTATGCAGAATGGTCACCAAATGAAAAAGTAGCTATGGAAGTAGCTATAGGAAGTGCTTTTGGTGGAGCAAGATCAGTAGTTGCTATGAAACATGTAGGACTTAATGTAGCAGCGGATCCGTTATTTACAGTAGCGTATACAGGAGTGAATGCAGGATTAGTTGTATTTGTGGCAGACGACCCTGGTATGCATAGTTCACAAAATGAACAAGATACAAGAATTATAGCAAGGGCTGCTAATGTACCTGTACTAGAACCTTCAGATAGTATGGAGTGTAAGGAATTCGTTAAGAAGGCTATGGAGATTAGTGAAAGTTATGATACACCTGTAATCATTAGACTAGTAACGAGAGTTTCACATTCACAAAGTATCGTAGAATGGGAACAAAGAGAAGAAAGAGCTATTAAACCTTATGTCAAAGATATCAAAAAATACGTTATGACACCAGGTAATGCAAAGGTAAGACATTTAGTGGTAGAAGAACGTATGAACCGTTTAGAAAAAGATATCCAGACATTAGGCTTATATAAACAAGAGGACATAGGGAGTAAAGTAGGGATTATTACTAGTGGTATCTGCTATCAGTATGTCAAGGAAAGCAAAATAGAAGCTAATATTTTAAAACTAGATATGATTAATCCATTACCTAAAGATTTAATTCAGAATTTCGTAGAGGGATTAGACCAAGTTTACATAGTGGAAGAATTAGAACCTGTGATTGAAGAACAGGTGCGTGCAATGGGAATAAAAGCTATAGGAAAAGAGTTATTTGGTAGACAAGGTGAAATTACTGTTAGAAAGATAAGAGAAGTATTAGGAATGAAGATAGAGTCTGTTAATAGTCCTAAGGTATTACCTGTCAGACCACCAGTACTCTGTCCAGGATGCCCACATAGAGGGGTATATACAGTACTTAGAAAATTAAATTTAACAGTTATGGGTGATATAGGATGTTATACACTGGGGTCTTCAGCACCACATACCGCTATGGATGCATGTGTATGTATGGGAGCAAGTATTGGGATGACTCATGGTATGGAAAAGGCAAGAGGTGTGGAATCTAGTCAACAAACTGTGGGAATAATTGGAGACTCTACTTTTATACATTCAGGGATTACAGGACTTATAGATGTAGTATATAATAAAGGGATATCTACCATTATTATTGCAGATAACTCTACAACAGGAATGACAGGACATCAGAACCACCCTGCTACAGGTAAGACACTAAAAGGTGATATTGCTACAGTGCTTAGCTTAGAAGGACTATGTAAAGCTGTAGGAGTTAATCATGTAGTGACAGTTGATGCATATGATATGAAAGCTGTAGAAGCAGCTATCAAAGAAGGAGTTTCTAAGCCTGAACCAGCTGTGATCATTACCAAAGCACCATGTAAACTACTCATTAAAGAGAAGTGGGATACGTATTTAGTATGTGAAGATAAATGTAATAATTGTGGGTTATGTAGTCGATTAGGATGTCCTGCTATCCAAAAGGGAGAAACACATACATCTATTAATGATGCATTATGTGCAGGATGTGGCCTATGTGAATCGATGTGTAAAAAAGGTGCAATTGGTAAGGGGGATAAATAAAATGACTAAAAATATATTAATAGTTGGTGTAGGTGGTCAAGGAACACTTCTTACAGGAAGAATCATAGGAAACTATGCAATGAGCAAAGGGCAAGATGTAAAAATGTCAGAAGTACATGGAATGGCTCAGCGTGGTGGAAGTGTCGTTATGCAAGTGAAGTATGGCGAAAAAGTTTATTCACCATTGGTAGAAGTAGGTGAAGCAGACATTATTTTTGCCTTTGAAAAATTAGAAGCACTAAGATATAGTCATTATCTTAGTAAAGATGGAGTAATTATTAGTAATACACAAAAAATTGATCCTATGCCAGTAGTTATGGGTGTAGATGAATATCCAATAAATATAGAAGAGCAAATCAAAGAGACTTGTCCAAAAGCATGCTTAATTGATGCACTTTCTATAGCTAAAGAGATTGGGAATGTAAAAGTTGTTAATATGATTATGATAGGTGCATATGCTGCCTATATTGGAGATACAATAGAAGAATGGGAGACTATTGTAGAGGCTACAGTACCAAAGCATACAGTGGAAATGAATAAAGAAGCCTTAAGAAGAGGATATAAAGCGTATATAGAAAGATAGGTGAATACATATGTATTCTTTAGACACAGTGAAACAAGTAGATCCAGAAATAGCAAATCTTATTAATCAAGAGACAGATAGACAACGTAATAAAATAGAGCTTATTGCTTCAGAAAATTTTGTAAGCCCAGCTGTTATGGCAGCAATGGGAAGTACCTTAACAAATAAATATGCAGAAGGATATCCAGGTAAACGCTATTATGGTGGATGTGAAGTAGTGGATCAAATAGAAGATTTAGCAAGAGAAAGAGCTAAAGAACTATTTGGTGCAAAACATGCTAATGTACAACCTAATTCAGGGTCACAAGCTAATCAGGCAGTATTTTTTGCAGTTTTAAAACCAGGAGATACAGTGATGGGAATGAATCTGAGCCATGGTGGACATTTAACACATGGAAGCCCTGTAAATATCTCAGGAAAACACTATCATATTGTTTCTTATGGTGTAGATGAACAAACTAAGCTGATTAACTATGAAGAAGTAAAAAGGATAGCGTTAGAACATAAACCCAAAATGATTATAGCTGGTGCAAGTGCCTACGGCAGAATAATAGACTTTGCTAAATTTAGAGAGATAGCAGATGAAGTAGGTGCATATCTGATGGTGGATATGGCACATATAGCAGGGCTCATAGCAGCAGGGCTTCATCCAAATCCAGTACCTTATGCTGATTTTGTAACCACTACAACACATAAGACGCTTAGAGGACCACGTGGAGGTATGATTTTATGCAAAGAAGAACATGCCAAAATAGTAGATAAAGCTATCTTCCCAGGTATTCAGGGTGGACCATTAATTCATGTGATTGCAGCTAAGGCAGTAAGTTTTAAGGAAGCATTAGAAGAAGAGTTTAAATTATATCAAAAACAGATTTTATCCAATGCAAAAGCACTTTGTAAGGCGCTTATGGATTTAGGGATGACTATTGTATCAGGAGATACTGATAATCACCTCATGACGGTAGATTTAAGAAATATGGGTGTCACTGGTAAAGATGCAGAACATTTATTAGATGAAATTGGGATAACATGCAATAAAAATACTATTCCATTTGACCCAGAAAGTCCATTTGTAACAAGTGGTATTCGATTAGGAACACCAGCTGTAACAACAAGAGGATTGAAAGAAGAAGATATGATAGAAATTGCAAATATTATCTATCTGACACTTA